>JBBQJX010000350.1:0-2430 GCA_038326295.1 Sphingomonadales bacterium | reverse complement strand
AGGGTTCGGGGCAGGGCGACATGACGGGATCGTCGGGCACCAATAGCATCGCGGGCCAGGGCGCGCATGGGTCGGCTGCGGGCACGACGGGCTACGGCGCTTCGTCCACGACGGGCGGCATCGGTTCGATCGGCGCGGCGGGTTTAGGAATGACGGGTTTGGGCTCGGCCGGATCGGACAAGAAGTAGGGCAGTCAAGCCTGCGACAAGACGGCGTTCCCCATACGGGGAGCGCCCTCTTGCGCGGGGGCATCTAACTTCGCACGTTTCGCATTCACACAAGATAGCGGGACGCGATACGTGGACGACGCGCACAGCAACGGCGATCTGGTAGAGGAACCCCCACGCGACGTGGCGATCCCGGCGCATGTGCTCGACGCGGTTCGCACGCTGATCGCATGGGCAGGCGACGATACGGCGCGCGAGGGGCTGCGCGACACGCCCGGCCGCGTCGCGCGTGCCTATCGCGAGTATTTCAGGGGCTATGAGGCCGATCCGGGTAGCCATCTTGCGCGCGTGTTCGAGGAGGTGGGCGGGTACGACGAGATCGTACTGCTGCGCGACATCCCGTTCCAGTCGCACTGCGAGCATCACATGGCTCCAATCGTGGGCAAAGCGCACATCGCCTATCTGCCCCAGCACCGGGTGGTGGGGATCAGCAAGCTCGCGCGCGTGCTGCATGGCTATGCCCGGCGGTTGCAGGTGCAGGAGCGACTGACGGCGGAAGTGGCGAACTGCATCTGGGACAAGCTCGCGCCGCTCGGCGTCGCGGTGGTGATCGAGGCGAGCCACGGCTGCATGACCGCTCGCGGCGTGATGACGCCCGGCGTGACAATGACGACGAGCCGTATGATGGGGGTGTTCCGCGAGGACGCGCGCAGCCGACGCGAGGTGCTGGCGCTGATGGGGCTTTAGGCGGGCCTGCGTTGCCGCTGTTTGGCCGATACCGACTTGATGATGAGACGGTTCGGCTCGCGCGTGGCCTCAATCCCGCTCCCTGCAAGTGCGAGATCGATAAGCTTCGACACCGCCGGTTGCTCGATCGTGTCGCGATTCCTGAGGACTATGTGGCGGGCGACGCTGTCCGTGCCACTGAGCACATCCTCGGGGTCGGCGAGCGTCGCGCCCTTGAGGAAGAACAGGCTGACCCAGCGCGGATAGAGTGCGATCGAGAGCACCGCCTCCGACGTGCGCTCCGCTGGCGCGAAGCCGATCGCAAGCGCGTTGTAATTGTCATACACAAGTTCGAACGCGCCGCCGGTCCGCCCGCGACGATGATCGAGGGCCTCGCGGGCGCGGGTGGCGGTCGGCGGATCGTACCTGGCGAGGAACCCTTCGAGTTCATTTTCCGGCGACATGGGCTATCCCTTCCCGTGCCCCTTGGTGCCTCTTACTTCCCGGCCGCAACGCAGGAGCACAGCATGACACGTATCCTGATTCTGTACTATTCCAGCTACGGCCACACCGAGGCGATGGCGAACGCGGTGGCAGAGGGCGCGCGCACGGTGCCGAGCGTGGAGGCGACGGTGAAGCGCGTCGCCGAACTGACGCCGCGCGAGATGGCAGAAAAATCGCATTACAAGCTGGAACAGGCCGCGCCCGAGGCAAGCGTGGCCGAACTGGCGGACTATGATGCGATCGTGTTCGGCACGCCGACGCGCTATGGCAATATGGCGGCGCAGATGAAGAACTTCATCGATCAGACCGGCGCGCTGTGGTTCGGCGACAAGCTGGTGGGCAAGGTGGGGAGCGTCTTCACCAGCACCGCCACGCAGCATGGCGGGCAAGAGACGACGCTGACCAGTTTCCATACGGTGCTGTTCCACCTGGGGATGATCGTGATCGGGCTGCCGTACACGCACAAGGGCATGATGCGGCTCGACGAGGTGGTGGGCGGTTCGCCCTATGGGGCCACGACGATCGCGGGCGGCGATGGATCGCGGCTGCCGAGCGACACCGAACTCGAGGGTGCGCGCTTTCAGGGGCGGCATGTCGCCGAGGTCACGGCGGCGCTGGTGCGGGGGCGCGCGGCCGCCTAACCGGGGGCGATGCGGCCGACGATTACAAGCTTCGCCAACGAGACGGTCAAGCGGCTGCGCTCGCTGCAGGACAGGAAGGGACGGCGCGCCGAGGGGCTGTTCCTGGTGGAGGGGCTGCGGCTGGTGACTGAGGGGGTGGAGAGCGGGCGCGCGCCGCGGCTGCTGCTGGTGAGCGAGGAGGCGGCGGGGCACCCGCTCGTGGTGGCGGCGGGGCGTGCGACGGAGGCGAGCGGCGGCGAGGTGCTAACTGCGACGCGCGCAATTCTGGCCAAGGTGACGGGCAAGGACAATCCGGGTGCGGTGGCGGCGGCGTTCGATATCTGGCCGACGCCGCTCGACGCGATCGACCGGGGGGCGGCGGGGCATTGGGTGGTGTGCGAGGGGCTGAAGGA
>JBBQJX010000349.1:0-2442 GCA_038326295.1 Sphingomonadales bacterium | reverse complement strand
GATCGACAAGCTGCTGGTGGAGCGCGCGTCCTAGGCGCGCGTTGTAAGAGGACAGACATGGAGTTTGCCCAATGAAACGCGTTGCCCTCGCGCTCTCGGCCCTCGTTCCCATCGTTGCATTGTCCGCGTGCGATGATGGTTATGGCTATGGCGGCTACGGCGGAGGCATCGCCTATGCCAGCCGACCCTACGCCTACAACGGCTATTACGACGGCTTTTATGGTCCGATTTTCGATGGCTATTGGGGCACGGACAATTTCTTTTACTACCGGCGCGGAGACCGCGACCGCCGCTTCTACCGCGGCGACCGCGACCATTTCGACCGTGAGCGTGGGCGTGGCGACAACTGGCGCGAAATGCGCGGCAGCTTCACCCCGCAGCGCGGCTATCAGATGCCGTACTTCGGTGGAGATCGGTCGGAGCGGCACGGTGGGCGCGGGCGGGATCGGGGTGGAGATCGGGGCCGCGACCGGCCGCGCTGATCATCCTAGCCGGGGATCGCCTTCGCCAGCCATGCCCGCAGCATCGCCGCCCCTGCGCGACCGGCCGCCGCGCCATGCGCGAGCGCGCCCTCGCGCAGCGCGGTCGCATCGACGTTGCCTGCTTGGCCGATCAGCCAGTGTTCGATGCCACTCCCATCGACCTCGGGGTGAAATTGCAGGCCGAGCACATGGTGGCCGATCGCGAACGCCTGATTGGCGCAGGCCGGGGTGGAGGCGAGCAGCGTCGCGCCTTCGGGCAGATCGAACGTGTCGGCGTGCCAGTGGAGCAGCGGAACGCCTTCGAGCGCGGCGAGCGGTCCGGCGCGGCCCGCGTCGGTCAGCGTCACCGACCCCCAGCCGATCTCCGCCCCTGCCTCGCCCGGATACACGCGCGCGCCGAGAGCGGTGGCGATCAGTTGCGCGCCGAGGCAAATGCCGATCGTGGGCTTTCCTGCCGCGACGCGCTCGGCGATCGTGGCGATCTCGGGGACGAGCCACGGATAGGCCGCGCCCTTATACGCTGCGCATGGGCCGCCGAGCACAATCACCATATCCGCCGCGATCGAACCCTCATGGTCGATTCCAGCCACGGGCACCTCGTTATGGCCGACCTCCCAGCCCTCAGCGATGAGCACATCGTGGAACACGCCCATGTCCTCGTGAAGGACATGGCGCAGCACGTGGGCAATCATGCCCCTTCAATGCCCCTGCCGTGTTCATGGAAATCGAGCACGCGGCGGCACAGCGCCCGGAACTCGTCGGTGTTCAGGTCGCCTTTGGCGTCATTTGTCCGCCAGCCGCAGATGGCAAACCGACACCCATACTGCCGATCGACGTGATCAACTGTCGGCAACAGCGCGAACTCTGCCTTGTGCGACGCTTTACGCAGTTTCGCGTCAGCGTTCCGAAACGTGCTGATCTTCTCCCACTCCAGTTCCTCGCCTGTGTAACAGTCCCATCCCCGCGAGCACACAACCGCCGCATGGATACGTTCCTTGTAGTCGCTGATCGAAACGGGTGCGCAGAAGTGCGCCCGATCGCGCTTGGCATGGGTCCGTGCCTTGCGCGCCAACCACCGCAAATAGACGGGTTCGGCAACCCGACCGCCGAGAAACGCGGGTAGCGGGAATTTGGCAGATGGCACCCTTCAATCCCCTGTGCGGATGCGCTCTACCAGTTGCGAGACCGTTGGCACGAAACCGTTCGAGTAGAACGGATCGCTCGCAAACCGATACGCGCTGTGCCCGGCAAACATCAGGTTGTTCTCGGTCGATCCGCCGTGCGCGATGTCCTGGAGCGTCTTCTGGATGCAGAAGCTGCGTGGATCGGCGAGCCGCCCGGTAGTGTGATCGTCATAATCCTTCCACGCCGAGAACCCGCAATGCGACAGGCAGCCCATGCAGTCCGCCTGATCCTTGCGGATGTGCGCCTTGTCCTCGGCGGTGACGTAGACGAGCGTGTTGTCAGGCGTTTTCAGCGCCTCGCCATAGCCCTGTCCCGCCCATTCGCGCGCGCGCAGCAGATCGCCCCGGGTGACCCAATATTGCTTCCCGCGCCCCACGCCCACATCCAGATCAAACACATGATCGCCCGCAGCGGTCTCGGAAAACGCGATCTGGCGCTCGCTTCGGGCTTCCAGCGCGCGCAGGAAGGCATTCCTCACCGCGCTCGAATAGAAGCCCGTCGGCGAGAATTTGTGCAGGAGGATGTCGCCCTCGCGCAGCTTCGTCAGCTCGGCCTTCCACGCGTCGGGGATCGGCGATTCCTGCGTGAGCAGCGGCCGCGTGCCGAACTGGAAGGCGATCGCGCCCAGCTCGGGATTGCCGATCCAGTCGGCCCACTCACGCAGGCACCACACACCGCCCGCCATGATGATGGGCACCGTGTCAGCGATCCCCGCCTCGCGCATTGTGGCGCGCAGCTCGGCCACGCGTGGGTACGGGGCCTGCGGCACGCGCGG
>JBBQJX010000348.1:0-2445 GCA_038326295.1 Sphingomonadales bacterium | reverse complement strand
AAATCGGAATCAGCAACCTTGCCAAGCGGCTGGGTCTTGCCAAGAGCACGGTGCATCGCCTCGCCAGTACGCTGATCGAGGCGGGAATGCTGGAGCAGAACAGCGATACCGGCCGTTATCGCCTCGGACTCTCGCTGTTCGAACTGGGCTCGCTCGTCCGCCGCAAGATGGACGTGTCGAGCGAGGCCAAGCCGTACCTCAAGACGCTTCGCGAAAAGACGGGCGAGACCGTCCATCTCGCGATCCTGGACCATGCCAGTGTGCTCTTCATCAATAACCTCGAGAGCGAGCACGCGGTGCGGATGAGCGTCAATGTCGGCGTGCGGGCGCCGGCGCATTGCACGGCGGTCGGCAAGGCCTTGCTCGCCTATCAACCGATCGAGACCCTGGAGCAGGTGATTCGCGACGGCATGCGCTCTTCCACGCCGAAGACCATCATCGATTCCGCCGAGTTGCGCCAGGACCTCGCTACGGTGCGCGCACGCGGCTATGCGATCGACGACGAGGAATTGGAGACCGGCCTTCGTTGCATCGCTGCGCCCATCCGCGATCATTCGGGGAGCGTGGTTGCCTCGACCAGCGTCGCCGGTCCGGCGCAGCGCATGACCAAGAAGGCATTGATGGCGTTCGCGCCCGAAGTGATCGCTGCGGCGGACGCAATTTCGGCCCGCCTGGGTTACAAGTCGTTGCGTTTCGTGCCGCTTCAACGTCGCGCCTGATGGCCTGACGCAGCACGCGCACGACGCCGCCAACCGGCCGACAAGGCTTCGCGGTGAAAGAAGCGCTCGCTGCGGCTGGCATTGCCGTGGCGATTACCAAGCCGTCCACCACCCCAATTACCCGCCCGGCCTGCAACCATGCCCACGATCACCATCGCCGACACGGGGTACTCCTATGAATGTCCTCGCGACGACACGCTTACCCGTGCGGGACTTCGCGCCGGCCTGGGAATGCCGTACGAATGCAACGTCGGTTGTTGCGGGACCTGCAAGGTTGAATTGATGGAAGGTCATGTCGAATCGGCGTGGCCCGAAGCGCCCGCTCTCAACGATCGCGATCGCAAGCGGCAACGCGTTCTGGGCTGCCAGTCGCGGCCGGTGTCGGATTGCACGATCAAGGTCCGGTTGACGGACGACGCAGCGAGAACACCGCGCCCGCGGCGCTTCAAGGGTCGGCTTGCCGCGATCGGCGATCTTACCCACGACATCCGCGAGTTCCGGTTTCGCGGCGATGACCCGGCGCGGTTCCTGCCCGGGCAGTACCTGCTCTTTCGCCTGCCCGGCGTGCCGGGACAACGCGCTTACTCGATGTCCAATGTGCCGAATGACTCAGGCGAGTGGCACTTCCAGGTGAAACGCGTCCCCGGCGGCCGCTGCACCGGGACGCTTTTCGATGTGCTGCGAATCGGCGGCGAGGTGGACCTCGACGGTCCCTATGGCCAAGCCTACCTGCGCACCGAAAGCCCGCGCGACATCGTATGCATTGCGGGCGGGTCGGGGCTCTCGCCGGTGATGTCGATCGCGCGTGCCGTGATGCGCGATCCCGCGCTCGCCGATCGCAAGCTGCACTTCTTCTACGGTGGCCGCGGCCCCGCAGACATTTGCGGTGAGGACATGCTGCAGGCGCTGCCCGGTTACGGTCAGCGGCTGTTCTTCTACCCCGCCGTTTCCATGCCCGAGCTCGACACCGCGGGCGCATGGCAGGGCCGCGTCGGCTATGTGCACGAACATGCCAGGGACGTTCTCGGCACGGACCTGCCCCGGTACGAGTTCTATTTCGCCGGCCCGCCGCCGATGGCAATGGCGGTACAGCGAATGCTGATCCAGGCCCGGGTTCCCATGAGCCAGATTCATTTCGACCAATTCTTCTGACGCGCCGGAAGAAGGTCCTTGCAGACATACAGGAGGAGAGCGCAGTGTCGAAGCTTAGAATCGCGCTGGGTTGCTGGGATTACGATCGCACGCGGGCGCTCATGGATGGAAGCGTGCAGCCCGACGGCATCGATCTCAACTATCTCAGCATGCCGGTGGAGGAAACGTTCTTTCGCATGTTGCGCCACCGCGAGTTCGATGCCGCCGAACTGTCGCTCTCGTCGTATTGCATCTCACGCTCGAAGCCGGAACAGCCGTTCGTCGCCATCCCGGTGTTTCCGTCGCGGTTTTTCCGTCACTCCTGCATTTACGTGAATGCGGCGAGCGGGATCAGGGAGCCGCGGGATCTCATCGGCAGACGCGTCGGCAACCCCGAGTATCAGATGACCGCGCCGGTGTGGATTCGCGGCATCCTCGCCGAGCGTCATGGGGTGCCGGTGGACAGCGTCACGTAGTTCACCGGCGGCGAGGAAGAGCCCGGGCGCGACGAGAAGATCAGGCTCGAGCTGCCGCCGAACATCAAGGTGCAGCCCATCGGTCCCGAGCAGACGCTGACCCGCATGCTTGCGGACGG
>JBBQJX010000347.1:0-2465 GCA_038326295.1 Sphingomonadales bacterium | reverse complement strand
ACTGGACGATCGTGTTGACCTGCCCGGGTTCGGTGATCGCACCGACGCACATCGTTTTCAGGCCGAGTTCGTTCTTGACCGCTTCGGCGAACGGCACCTGATACATGCGGCCATAGGTGGGGGTCTGGTGCGGGACGGTCTGGCCCGAGGATACGTCGATCTGGTCCGCGCCAGCATCGGCAAAGGCGCGCGCGATCGCGAAGTTGCAGGCTTCGGTGACGCCGCCCTCGGCCCAGTCCGATGCGGAGATGCGCACCGACATGGGTTTGTGCTCGGGCCACGCCGCGCGCATCGCGGCGAAGACTTCGAGCGGGAAGCGCAGGCGGTTCTCGATGCTGCCGCCATATTCGTCGGTGCGCTGGTTGGTGAGTGGCGAGAGGAAGGACGCGATGAGGTAGCCGTGCGCGCAGTGAAGTTCGAGGAGATCGAAGCCCGCGCGGTCGGAGCGCGCTGTGGCCTGGACGAAATCGGCGACGATGCGGTCCATCCCCGCGCGGTCGAGTTCGGCGGGGACCTGGCTCTCGCCCTCGAACCAGGGGATGGGGGAGGCGGAGACGAGCGGCCAGTTGTCGGACGCGTTGGCGATGGGATGATCCATCGCTTCCCACCCGAGCTGGGTGGAGCCCTTGCGGCCCGCATGGCCGAGCTGCATCGCGAGCTTCGCGCCGCCGTTGGCGCGCGCGAAATCGGCGATGCGCTTGAAGCCCGCCTCTTGCTCGTCGTTCCACAGACCCGGGCAGCCGAGCGTGATGCGCGCGTCCGGGCTGGGGCAGGTCATCTCCATATAGACCAGCCCCGCGCCGCCGACCGCGCGCGCGCCATAGTGCATCAGGTGCCAGTCGCCCGGCACGCCATCGTGCGCGAGATACTGCGCCATGGGGGAGACGACGACGCGGTTGGGAAGCGTCAGCCCGCGCAGCCGGAGCGGCGTGAACATCGGGGTGGGACGCGTGCGGCGGCAATCGAAGCCGGTTTCCTCGAACAGCGTCTGGTAATATTCGGTGTCGACGGCTTCGACAAAGGTCTCGTCGCGCAGCAGCAGGTTATCGTATGTAATCGCCTTGGCGCGGCTCATCACCACATTGGCGAACTGGAGCGGCTTCATGTCCCAGCTGCGCTGGACATGTTCAAACCAGGCCAGGCTGACGGCGGCATTGTGCTGGGTGATCTCCACAGGCGTGCGGCGCGCGGCCTCGTAGGCTTCGAACGCCTGCGCGACGGTGGGTTGGCCGATGAGCGCGTCGGCGAGTGCGATCGCGGATTCCATCGCGAGCTTGGTGCCCGAGCCAATCGAGTAATGCGCGGTGGCCTGCGCATCGCCGAGCAGAACGATGTTGCCGTGGTGCCAGTGCTTGCACTCGACGCGCGGGAAATTGCGCCACAGCGAGCGGTTGGTAATGAGGGCGTGACCTTCGAGTTCGGCGGCGAATTCGCGTTCGAGGTAGCGCGCGGCCTCGTGTTCGGACATGGCTTCAAAGCCGTGCGCGGCCCAGCATTCGGGCGTGGTCTCGAAGATCCACGTCGAGCGGCCGGGTTCATACTGGTAGCTGTGCGCGACGATGACGCCGTGGGCGGTTTCACGGAAGAAATAGGTGAAATCGGTGAGCGGCCGCGTGCTGCCCATCCACGTGAACTTGTTGCGCATTAGGCGGACATCTGGTTGAAAAGCGGCGGCGAAGTGGGTGCGAATGCTGCTGTTGATGCCATCGCTGGCGACGATCACGTCGGCGGTGGGAAAGCGGGTGGCGAGAACTGCGGGATCGATGAGTTCGCCGAAATGGAGTTGTACGCCGACCTGGCGGCAGCGTTCGTAGAGGACCTGGAGCAGCGCGAGGCGCGCGCACCCCGCGAAGCCGTTGCCGCCGCAGCGGATATCCTGGCCCTTGTAGCGGACGACAATATCGTCCCAATAGGCGAACTTGTCGCGGATCATGGCGTAAGATTCGGGATCGCGGCTGAGGAATTCGTCGAGCGTGTCGTCGCTGAAGACGACGCCAAACCCGAAGGTGTCGTCGGGCTGGTTCTGTTCGTGCACCGCGATCTGCCAATCGGGGCGCGCCTTCCTGGCGAGGATGGCGAGGTAGAGGCCGCCGGGGCCTGCGCCGATGATCTCGATTTGCACCTTGGCTCTCCTATTCGGCGGCGAGGGCGAGGGGGGGCGGCGCGGCGGCGGCGAGAAGCTGGCGCGCGATGACGATCTTCTGGACCTCGGACGCGCCCTCGTAGATCCTGAGCGCGCGGACCTCGCGGTAGAGCGTTTCGACGGGGTGGCCGTGAACGACGCCAAGTCCGCCGTGGATCTGGACGGCGGCGTCGATCACCTTTTGCGCGCCGTCGGTCGCGTGGAGCTTGGCCATCGCGGCCTCGCGGCTGTTGCGCTGGCCCATGACGTCGCGCGTCCAGCCCGCGCGGTAGACGAGGAGCGCGGAGGCATCGATCTCGACCGCCATTTCGGCGAGCATCGA
>JBBQJX010000346.1:0-2485 GCA_038326295.1 Sphingomonadales bacterium | reverse complement strand
CGCTCAACCTCGATCAAATCCCCTGCGCCGAAATTCTCAACCGCGACCACCTTGCCGACCGCCGCCCCGTCCACGCACGCGGGCAGGCCGATCAGGTCCGCCACATAATATTCGCCCTCGGCCACCGGGGGGAGCGCGGCGCGGGGGATGGTCAGCGCGGTGCCCCGTAGCGCCTCGGCGGCTTCGCGCGTGGTGATTTCGGCGAAGCGGGCGACGGGGCCGGTGGGCGCGTCGCGCAGCGCGGCGAGCGTCAGGGTGCGGCCATTCGACTCGAACCGCGTTTGCAGTTCGAGGCTGTCGACGCTCTGCGCGAACAGTTTGAGCCGTACCTCGCCCCGCACGCCGTGCGCGCCCGCGATCGCGGCGAGCACGATCGCCGCTCCTTCCCCCACGGATGGAAGCGGAGCGGAGGGCGCAGGGGGGAGACGATCAGCTCGCGGCGGTTTCAGTCGCGGCTTCCTCGGCGGCATGGGCTTCGGCGGGCACCGCTTCCGCTTCCACTGCCGGAGCCTCAGCTTCGGCGGGTGCCGCTAGCGCTACTGGAGCCTCGGTTTCGGCGGGTCCAGGTTCCACTACCGGAGCCTCGGCTTCGGCGGATGGAGCTTCCGTAACAAGGGCTGCCGCAGCCTCGGCCGCTGCAACCTTGGCGGCCTCGGCCTCGGCCTTTGCAGCCGCCTCGGCATCCGCCTTGGCGATCTCCTCGGCTGCTGCGGCTTCGGCTGCCGCTACCTTCACCGCCGCAGCCGCTTCGGCCTCGGCCAGCTTGGCGGCTTCGGCCGCTTCGGCTTCGGCGATCTTCGCTGCGGCGGCGGCTTCGGCGGCATCGCTCGCGGCTTTCACCGCGGCTTCGGCCTTCTTGATCCGATCCTCGGCGCGCTCCTTGGCAGCAGTGCCCGGCTCGCCCTTCTTCAGATTGACGCTGGCCTTGCGCACGCGCAGGCCCGCCGCATCCAGAAAACGCGCCACGCGGTCGGTCGGCTGCGCGCCCACGCCCAGCCAGTGCGCGGCGCGCTCGCTGTCCAGCTTGATCCGCTCGGGCGAATCCTTGGGCTCGAGCGGGTTATACGTGCCGATCTTTTCCAGGAACTTGCCGTCGCGCGCGTTGCGGTTGTCCGCCACGACGATCCGGTAATAAGGCCGCTTCTTCGCGCCACCGCGCGCCAGTCTGATCGCTAACATTCTCTTCTGCTCTCCAGTGTTCGTTTCAACGTTTTCCGAATTTCTGTCCGCCCATCGGCAATCCGCCGGGCGCGCCGCCCATGCCCGGTGGCATCAGCCCCGCTATCGCGCCCGCACCGCCCTTGCCGAACATCGCGCCCAGCTTGGCCAGCCCGCCCATCTTCTTCAGGCGCTTCATCATGCCCGCCATTTCCTGGTGCATCTTGATGAGGCGATTGACCTCCTGCACCGTCGTCCCCGCGCCCTTGGCGATGCGGATTTTCCGGCGCGCGTTCAGGATTTCGGGCTTCACGCGCTCCTGCGGCGTCATTGAGAGCACCAAAGCCTCCATCCGGCCGATCATCTTGTCGTTCACGCCGCCGTCCGCCATCGCCTTCTTGGCGTTGGCGAGGCCCGGCATCATCCCGGCCAACGCCCCCATGCCGCCCATGCGCTTCATCTGGACGAGCTGCTGGCGCAGATCGTTCATGTCGAACTCGCCGCGTGCCATCTTGGCCGCCATGCGCTCGGCATCGGCGGCCTCGATCGTCTCGGACGCGCGCTCGACCAGGCTGACAATATCGCCCATGCCCAATATGCGCCCCGCAACGCGCTCGGGCTGGAACTCGTCCAGCCCATCGAGCTTCTCGCCCGTGCCGATGAACTTGATCGGGCGCTGCGTCACCGCGCGCATCGAGAGCGCCGCGCCGCCGCGCGCGTCACCGTCCATGCGAGTCAGGATCACGCCCGTCAGCGGCACCTCGGCGGAAAAATTGGTGGCGACGTTGACCGCGTCCTGCCCGGTCAGCGCGTCGACCACGAGCAGCACTTCATCGGGCCGCGCCTCGCCCGCGACCGCCTTCATCTCGGCCATCAGCGCCTGATCGACGTGCAGGCGGCCCGCCGTATCGAGCATCAGCACATCATAGCCGCCAAGCTTGGCTGCGCCCTTCGCGCGTCGCGCGATGTCAACCGGCATCTGGCCGGGGATGATCGGTAGCGTTGCCACCCCCGTCTGCTCGCCCAGCACCGCCAGCTGTTGCTGGGCGGCGGGGCGATTGACGTCGAGCGACGCCATCAGGACCTTCTTGCGGCCCTTCTCGGTCAGCCGCTTGGCGAGCTTGGCGGTAGTGGTGGTCTTGCCCGAGCCTTGCAGCCCCACCAGCATGATGATCGCTGGCGGGGTGACGCCGAGGTTCAGCCCCTCCTGCGCCCCGCCGAGCACCTCGATCAGCTCGTCATGGACGATCTTCACAACCTGCTGGCCGGGCGTGACCGAGCGCAACACTTCGGCACCGATTGCACGCGCGGTCACATCGTCGATGAA
>JBBQJX010000345.1:0-2491 GCA_038326295.1 Sphingomonadales bacterium | reverse complement strand
GCAGAACCGCGCCGATCAGGTGCGCATCGAAATGATAGCCGTAGCCGATATCGAACGGGAAGGTTTCGGGCGCGATGGGCGCGCGGCGTTCGGCAGCAAGGCGCGAGGGCACGAAGAAGCGATCGGGGTGGGCGGGCAGATCGTGCCCGGCGCGTCGCGCGAGCGTGTGGAAGAAGAAGGCGGGCGCAGTGAAGCCATCCAATGCGGTCTGGAAGGGGTGGAAATAGGCAGGCGTGCGCGCCGACCAGCCGTGGAAGGCGATGCCCGATTTGTAGGTGGCGTTGGCGCGCGGCATCCATTGCGCCTCGGCGATCCCCAGATGCGCGAAGAAGGCGCGGAGCTGGGGCGTGGAGCCTTCGCCCACGCCGATGATGCCGATATCGGGGCTTTCGATGACGGTGATGTGCGCCTGCGGCCACGCGCGCGCCATCAGGCAGGCGGCCATCCAGCCTGCGGTGCCGCCGCCGAGGATGGCGATGCGCGGTGCGGGCGGGATCATTTCCAGTCGCTTAGCAGCCAGCCGAAGAGATCGTCCATGCGCGCCGCCCACGCATTTTCCTCGTGCGCGGCCCTTTCGTAGGTGCGGCTATTGAAGTCCCGGCCCTTGCGCCAGTGGCGGCGCGCCAGCTCGGCGTCGATCGCCTGCTGGTAGGGGGCGTAGTTGGCGTCGAGCGTGGCGGTGCCGTGATCCATCCACAGGCGACGACCGTGCGGTCGGCCGAGATGGGCGGCGAGTTCGGCGCGCCAGAGCCCCGCGACCTCGGGATTGAACGGCCCCAGATGTCCGGGATCGCCGAGCGGCCAGTGGGTGGAAACGCAACCCGCGCGGCCGAAGACGGTGGGCGCGCGCAGGAAGGCGTAGCAGGAGATGAGGCCGCCCATCGACGAACCGACGATCGCGGTGTGGCGCGCATCGGGGAGCGTGCGGTAATCGCGATCGATCAGCGGTTTGAGATCGGTGGTGAGGAAGGCGAGATATTTGTCCCCGGTAAGCGGGCCGTTAGCGAGACGATCGATCTCGGCGCGCAGGCCGGGGTAGGCGTGGGCGGCGATTTGTTGGGGGAAATACTGGCGGTAGCGTGCCTCGCCCGGGTGATCGATGCCGACGATGATGAAGGGACCGGTCTTGCGCGCGGCGATGAGGCGGAGCGCGGATTTGTCCGGGGCCCAGACCTTGTTGAAACCGGAGAGCGCGGGGAAGAACAGGTTCTGGCCATCGTGCATGTAGACGACGCCGTAGCGCCGTGTGGAGCCATCGTAGCCGGGCGGGAGCCAGACGACGACGTGCGGGGGCACGATGTTGGCGGTGGGGACGGCGGCGATCTCGACGAAGCGGCCGGGATCGGCGCGCGCGGGGAGGGCGGCGACGACAAGGGCGGCGAGCAGCGCGAGGAGCGCGCGGATCACCGCTTGCCCGCGACGAAGCGGATCGCGGTGCCGCCGCCGGGTGCGAGCGCCAGCGTGAGCGTATCCCTCGCGGTGACGCGCCGCGTTTCGACGGTGAGCGAATGGCGGGCATCGGTGCGATAATCCGCGCCCGGACCATCGCGGTAGATCTGGGCCAGGTAGGTGCGGCCGGGATCGAGGAAGGTCAGCGGCACGGTCAGCGTGCGTGCGGCCTCGTCGGTGACGCTGCCCAGATAACAGTCGGCGGAGTGGCGGTCGTGGCGCGCGATGGTGACGTAATCGCCGACCTCGCCGTTCAGAACGCGCGTGTCCGACCAGTCGACCGCGACATCCTTGATGAACTGGAACGCGGCCGGGTAGCGCGCGTAATTTTCGGGCAGGTCGGCGGCCATCTGCACCGGCGAGTAGAGGACTACGTAGAGTGCGAGCTGCTTGGCGATGGTCGATAGGATGTCGGTGCCGCCACGGCCTTTGAGGCTGAGCACGCCGGGGGTGAAATCCATCGGGCCGCCGAGCATGCGGGTGAAGACCAGGTTGGCTTCATGCTCGGGCGGGTTCTTGGGGACGCCCCACGCGTTATATTCCATGCCGCGCTGGCCTTCGCGCGAGATCCAGTTAGGGTAGGTGCGACGGAGCCCGGTATCCTTGATCGGCTCGTGCGCGACGATGCTGATGTGGCGCTTTGCGGCTTCGGTCACGACTTTGAGGTGGTGGCGCGCCATGACCTGGCCCTCGTGCCATTCATAATGGATTTGCCCGTCCGCGCCGCGCGCCTGGACGCCGCCAGCGTCCGAGACATAGCCGGTCTTGACGGTATCGATGCCGAGCCGCTGGTCCAGATCGAACGCGGCGCCCATCTCGTCCTCGTAATGCGCGATGTTGGCCGAGGTTTCGTGGTGGCCGATCAGCGTCATGTGGCGCGCCTGCGCATAGGCCTGGATGCGGGGGAGATCGAAATCGGGATAGGGTCTGGTGAAGCTGAACGTGTTGCCGTTGGCGAACCAGTCGCCGTCCCAGCCGACGTTCCAGCCTTCGACCAGCAGCCCGCCAAAGCCGTTCTTCGACGCGAAATCAATGGCCGCGA
>JBBQJX010000344.1:0-2493 GCA_038326295.1 Sphingomonadales bacterium | reverse complement strand
CGCGTCGTCAGGATCGCGACCTGCACCTCGGGCGAGCCCGTGTCGCCGTCCGAGCGCGCGTGTTCGCCAATGACTTCGGTCTTCTGTTCAGCAGATATCGACATGTGCGTTGCTCCGCGATCATCACAGGTTGAACCCCCGCTCGACCCGCACCTCCAACGAGGAAACCACCACCAACGCCACGGGCACGTCGCCCAATATCGCCAGGTGGAGGCCGGAGCGGCCGGGGCGCCCGGCCAGCCTTCGGCCCTGTCGCAGAGCCGCCGCCTCATCCGGGTCCACCACGAGAGCCGGGATGTCGTCCAGCCCCGCAGCGATCGGCAGAACTGCGTCCGCCAAGCAACCCTCATCGCACCGCGCCTGCAAAGGGTCCAGCGTGTGCGCCTGAGCTTCCCCGAACGGCCCCGCGCGCGTGCGGCGCAGCATCGTCACATGCCCGACCGTCCCCACCGCCACCGCAAGATCGCGCGCCAGCGACCGCACATAGGTGCCCTTCGAGCACACAACTGCCAAGGTAACGGCGTCCAGCGACGCACCCCCCCTCACCCTCGCTCCGCTGCGCTGCGCATCTCCCTCTCCCGCATTTGCGGGAGAGGGACAGGCCGCGCCAGCGGCCAGGGTGAGGGAGGGCGCCAGCGCCAGCTCGAACACCGTCACCCCCCGCTCCGCCAGCACCACCGCCTCCCCCGCACGCGCCCGCGCGTACGCCCGCTCGCCGTCCACCTTCAGCGCCGAGTACGCAGGCGGCCGCTGCGAAATCGGCCCGGTGAACCGCCCCAGCACCGCCTCCACCGCCGCCAGCGAAGGCCGCGCATCGGACACCGCCACCACCGCCCCTTCCGCATCGTCGGTCGCGGTCGCCGCTCCGAACGTCACCTCGAACCGGTATGCCTTCACCGCATCGAGCATCCGCCCGCACAGCTTGGTCGCCTCCCCGAGCGCGATCGGCAGCACGCCCGTCGCCAGCGGGTCCAGCGTGCCCCCATGCCCCACCTTCGCCTTGCCCCACCCCGCGCGCCTCGCCAGCCCTTTCACGCGCTCGACCACGCCCGCCGAGCTGATCCCCAGCGGCTTGTCTATGATAATCCATCCATGCACGGCCATGCCCCCCGCGTGCGGCCCCGCCGCCCGTGCACGCAACCCTTGCCGCCGCACCGCACCATCGCCTACGCCGCGCCCACACCCATGGACAACACCCCGCCCCTCAGCCTCCACATCCCCGAGCCCGTCGCACGGCCCGGCGAAGCCCCCGATTTCAGCCGCATCGACATCCCGCAAGCCGGCATGCTCGGCCGCCCGGACATCGGCGCAGACCCGGCGCACATCCGCGATCATGTCTACGGCCTGATCCGCGTGCTCGGCGAGGATGGCCAGGCGGTCGGCCCGTGGAACCCGCAACTCGGGCCGGACACGCTGCTGCGCGCGCTGACCGCGCTCATGACCACGCGCCTTTACGACGATCGCATGTACAAGATGCAGCGCCAGGGCAAGACCAGCTTCTACGTCAAGTCGTTGGGCGAAGAGGCGGTCGCGGTCGGCGCGGCACTCGCACTCGATGACAAGGACATGACCTTTCCCACCTACCGCCAGCAGGGTCTGCTCGTCACGCGAGGCTATCCGCTCGTGCTGATGATGAACCAGATCTACTCGAACAGCCGCGATCCGCTGCTCGGCCGTCAGCTGCCGGTAATGTATTCATCGAAAGACTATGGCTTCTTCAGCATCAGCGGCAATCTCGCCACGCAGCTTCCCCAGGCGGTCGGCTGGGCGATGGCGTCGGCCTACAAGGGCGATACGCGCATCGCCGCCGCCTTTACCGGCGAGGGCGCGACCGCCGAGGGCGATTTCCACTCCGCCTGCACCTTCGCGAGCGTCTACCGCGCGCCGGTGATCCTCAACATCGTCAACAACCAGTGGGCGATCAGCAGCTTCTCCGGCATCGCGGGCGGCACGAACACCACCTTTGCCGCGCGCGCGCTCGCCTACGGAATCGCGGGCCTGCGTGTCGACGGCAACGACCTCCTCGCGGTCTACGCCGCCACGCAGTGGGCGGCCGAGCGCGCCCGCGCCAACCTCGGCCCGACGATGATCGAGCATTTCACCTACCGCGCCGAAGGCCATTCCACGAGTGACGATCCCGGCCGCTACCGCCCCGCCGACGAGGGCAAATCCTGGCCGTTGGGCGATCCGATCGAACGGCTGAAGGCCCACATGATCGCGACAGGCTCATGGGACGAGGCCCGCCACGCCGAGCTGATCGTCCACGTCACCGCCACCATCCGCGAGGCCGCGCGCGAGGCCGAGGGCTATGGCACGCTCGGCACCGGTCCGGGCCCCGATCCGGAAACGATGTTCGACGATATTTTCCGCGAAATGCCCGCGCATATCGCCGAACAGAAACGCTGGGCGGGGTTCTAGCCCATGCCCGCCATGAACATGATCCAGGCGATCAACAGCGCGCTCGATACGATGATGGCGCGCGATCCCGACGTG
>JBBQJX010000343.1:0-2497 GCA_038326295.1 Sphingomonadales bacterium | reverse complement strand
GGCACAGCAAAGGCAGCAGCCAGCGCGGATCGGCATTCTGCCGGCGGCCGATGTCCATGCGGAACCAGACAGTATCCTCGAACCCGGGGCGGTGGCCGGGTGGCAGCGCGCCGTCTCCTCCCGCTGAACGTTCGGCGCGCTCAGGCCGCACCGCAGGCGCGTCGAGCAGCTCTTCGGGCGCGGGCAGCCGGGCGCGGTGCGTGCGCACGAGCGCGGCGGCGATATCGGCCGCGCTCATCCGTTCGAGCAGTTGCGCGCCGAGTTCGCGGTCTGCATCGTCGACCTCGACCGGCTCGGCGAGCGTTGCCAGCAGTCGCTCGCGGTCGCGGCGGCCGATATCCTCGGGCGTGGGCGCGCCGAGCCACTGGGCGTTGACCCGCGCTCCGCGCAGCATCGCCTCCAACCGCTTGCGGCGCGGATAGGGCACCACGAGCACGGCGGTCCCCTTCTTGCCCGCGCGCCCGGTTCGGCCGCTGCGATGCTGCATCGTTTCGGCGTCGCGCGGCAGCTCGACATGAACCACAAGGCTGAGCGTCGGCAGATCGATGCCGCGCGCCGCTACGTCGGTCGCCACGCACACCCGCGCACGACGGTCTCGCAGCGCCTGGAGCGCGGCGTTGCGTTCGTTCTGGCTGTGCTCGCCGCTGAGCGCTACCGCGTCGAAGCCGCGTTCGATCAGGCTTGCGTGCAGGTGGCGGACATTGTCGCGCGTGGCGCAGAACAGCATCGCGGTCTCGGCATCGTGGAAACGCAGCAGGTTGACCACCGCATTCTCGATGTCCGCCGGCGCGACGGTGACCGCCTGGTAGGCGATATCGCCGTGGCCCCGATCCTCGCCAAGGGTGGCGATGCGCCAGGCATCGCGCTGGAAGCGCTTGGCGAGCGCGACGATGGGCTTGGGCAGCGTGGCGCTGAACATCAGCGTGCGGCGCGTCTCGGGCGTGGCGCCGAGGATCTCTTCCAAGTCTTCGCGAAAGCCCATGTCGAGCATCTCGTCGGCTTCATCGAGCACGGCGACGCGCAGCGCGCTGAGATCGAGCGCGCCGCGTTCGAGGTGATCGCGCAGGCGACCGGGCGTGCCGACCACGATGTGCGCGCCGCTGGACAGCGCGCGGCGTTCCTTGGACGCATCCATGCCGCCGACGCAGGTGGCGATGCGGCCGCGCGCCGACGCCCAGAGCCACTCGAGCTCGCGGCTGACCTGAAGGGCCAGTTCGCGCGTGGGCGCGATTACCAGCGCGAGCGGGGCGGCGGGCGGCGGGAGCGCGTCCGCATCGCCGAGCAGCTGCGGAGCCATGGCAAGACCGAAGGCGACGGTCTTGCCCGATCCGGTCTGCGCGGAGACGAGCAGATCGCGGCCGAGTGCACCGGGTTCGAGCACGGCCGCCTGCACGGGGGTGGGGGCTTCGTAGCCGCGAGCGGCAAGCGCATCGCGCAGGAATGCAGGGAGATGGGAGAAGGGCATGCGGCGAGATAGGGTGCGGGGAGCCGCAGGGCAAAGCACTGTTGCGGTGATTGCGGCGCGCCGCGTGTCTTGGTAGCCTGGCCGTGGGAATTTGGAGCGATCCGGATGCGTCGATACCAGGCTGTTGCAGGGATGCTGGCAGCATTGATGATCGCGGCGGGATTAGCCGGAGCGGCGCGCGCCGGCTGCATGGTCGCGCCGATCGCGCGCCTGCCCGTGACGATGGTGGGGATGCAGCCGCGCGTCCCGGTGAAGATCGACGGTGTCGAGGCGATGTTCCTCGTGGACAGCGGCGCGTTCTACAGCCTGATTTCGGAGCCCAGCGCCAAGCGCTTCGGGCTGAAGACGCAAAACCTTGATGGCGCGCGGCTGGTCGGTGTTGGCGGTACGGCCGAACTCGGCGTGACCACGATCAAGACGTTTTCGCTGGCGGGGGAAGATATCCACCGGCTCGAATTCGGGATCGGCGGCGGAGAAACGGGCGCCGATGGCATATTGGGGCAGAATGTTCTGCGGCTGGCCGACGTTGAATATGATCTGGCCAATGGCGTCGTCCAGCTGATGCGGAGCAAGGGCTGCGAGAAGATTGCGCTCGCTTACTGGGCGAAGGATGCGCCCTATTCGGACGTCCCGATCGAGCCGACGAGCGCGAACGAACCGCACACGATCACGAGGATCAAGCTGAATGGCGTGAGCCTGCGCGCGATGCTCGATACCGGCGCATCGACATCGATGGTGACGATTGCGGCAGCCAGGCGGGCGGGCATCCGCATCGACGCGCCCGGGGTGCAGCCTTCGGGTACGTCGAGCGGCGTCGGGCGACGGCTGGTGCGCAGCTGGATCGTCCCGATCGACAGTTTCGAGATTGGCGGCGTCAAGGTGCTGCGCACGCATATGGAGGTGGGCGATACCGATCTGGGCGGCGCTGCAGACATGCTGCTGGGTGCGGACTTTTTCCTCTCCAACCGGGTCTACGTGGCGAACAAGCAGCAGCGGCTGTATTTCACCTATAATGGCGGACGGATGTTCAAC
>JBBQJX010000342.1:0-2498 GCA_038326295.1 Sphingomonadales bacterium | reverse complement strand
AGGAGGCGGTGGACGCGATCCTCGATCACCCCGAAATCCGCGCGGTCAGTTTCGTTGGCAGCAGCGACATCGCGCATCATGTCTACCGGCGCGGCGTCGCGGCGGGAAAGCGCGTCCAGGCGATGGGCGGTGCCAAGAATCACGGCATCGTCATGCCCGATGCGGACATGGACCAGACGGTCAAGGACCTGCTCGGCGCGGCGTTCGGCTCGGCGGGAGAACGCTGCATGGCGCTGCCGGTGGTGATCCCCGTCGGCCAGGCCACCGCCGAGGAACTGCGCGCGCGGCTGGTCGCGGCGATCCCCTCGCTCCGGCTCGGCGTATCGAGCGATCCGGACGCGGACTACGGCCCGGTTGTCAGCGCGGCGCACCGCGCCCGGATCGAGGACTATATCGGGCTCGGCGTTACCGAGGGCGCCGAGCTCGTCGTCGACGGGCGCGGCTTCAGCCTGCAGGGGCATGAAAAAGGCTTCTTCGTGGGGCCGACGCTGTTCGACCATGTGAAGCCCGGCATGCGCTCCTACGAGGAGGAGATTTTCGGCCCCGTCCTGCAGATCGTGCGCGCTGCCGATCTGGACGAGGCGATCCGCCTGCCCAGCGCGCATCAATATGGCAATGGCGTCGCGATTTTCACGCGCTCGGGCGCCGCCGCACGGACCTTCGCCGAGCGCGTGGAGGTTGGCATGGTCGGCGTGAACGTGCCCATCCCGGTGCCGGTGGCCTATCACAGCTTCGGCGGCTGGAAGCGCAGCGCGTTTGGCGACATCAACCAGCACGGCATGGAAGGCGTGCGCTTCTACACCAAAACCAACACGGTCACGCAGCGCTGGCCGGGCATGGGCACGCTTTCGCCCATGGCCGAAGATGGCGGCCCGGCGCGGCTTGAGACCGCCTTCGTGATCCCGACGTGGGGGTGACGAGGCTAAGCTCAAGCGCTATATCGTCATGATGGCAGCCGCGGCCTTCGATACTCACGCCTTTATCAAGCGCTTGGAATCCGCCGGCATGGATGTGCGCCAAGCCGAAGCCGTGTCGGATGCCGTTGGAAGCATCGTGCTCGATACCGTCGCTGCCAAAGCCGATGTGTTGGCGACTGCGCAGGATTTACGGCTCGAAATGCGCGAGATGGAACAGCGCCTCACCATCCGCATGGGCGCGATGACTGCGGCGACGATCACGATTTTGGGCGCAATGATCGCGTTCCACCGCTGACCGCCCACGCCTCCCCCTACGAAGCCCTCTACGGCTTTGCCCGCGCGCGCCGCGAAGGCGACCGCATCCTCGTCGCAGGCACCGCGCCCATCGAGCCCGATGGCACCTCCACTCCGGGCGATGCGGGCGCACAGGCGGCGCGATGCTGCGCCATCATCGCCGAGGCCATTGCCGGGCTGGGCGGCGGTCGCGTTGTGCGCACCTGCATGTACATCGTCGATCCCGCCGACGCAGACGCGGTGGGCCACGCCCACGCACAAGCGTTCGGCGCGGACAGGCCAGTCGCCACGATGGTGGTGGTCGCAGCCCTGCTACGCCCCGAATGGCGCATCGAGATCGAGGCGGAGGCAATCGCCGCCTGAGCGCTGGACAGGCTGGCCCGGGCGGCTAAGGCCGCAGCCATGCCCACCCGCTGGCCCAGCATCCGCCTCTATCAACCGCCCAACCTGCGGCTGGAGCGGCTTGCGCCCAATATCTGGGACGCCGCCGCGCTGGCGCTTCTGTTCGCAACGCTGGTCGCGGTCGCGCACGGCGCGCGCGAGGCACTGCAACCGCTCGCCGCGCTGCACCGCGTACCGATCAGCCTCGATCCCGCGATGCTCCCCGAATATGCCCTGCGCACCACGCTGCGCATGTTCGCCGCGATCTTCGCCAGCCTGGTCTTCACGTTCCTGATCGCCACGCTCGCCGCCAAGAACCGCAAGGCCGAACTCATCATCGTGCCCGCACTGGACGTGCTGCAATCGGTGCCGGTGCTCTCCTTCCTCACCTTCACCATCGTCTTTTTCCTCAACCTGTTCCCCGGTCAGGTGCTCGGCGTCGAGCTGGCGAGCATCTTCGCGATCTTCACCGCGCAGGCGTGGAACATGGCGTTCAGCTTCTACCAGTCGCTGAAATCCGTCCCCAAGGATTTGGAAGAGGTGACTGCGAGCTTCCGTCTCACCGGCTGGCAGCGCTTCTGGCGATTGGAAGCGCCCTACGCCGCGCCCGGACTGGTGTGGAACATGATGCTCTCGATGAGCGGCAGCTGGTTCTTCCTCATCGTGTGCGAGGCGATCACGGTGGGCAACACCACCGTCAAACTCCCCGGCGTCGGCTCCTATGTGGCGGCCGCACTCGAAGCGCGCGATCTGGGCGCGGTCGGCTGGGCGGTGCTCACGATGTTCCTCGTCATCCTCGCTTACGATCAGCTGCTGTTTCGACCCGTCGTGGCATGGGCGGAGAAGTTCCGCTTTGAGCAGACGGCGTCGGGCGAACCGCCGCAATCATGGGTGCTCGAAATGGTC
>JBBQJX010000341.1:0-2503 GCA_038326295.1 Sphingomonadales bacterium | reverse complement strand
GGCGGGTCTGCGCCCGGGGCCGAAACCTCATCCACCCCCGCCGGCGGCCGCGAACCCGCCCCTAGGCCCACCCTCCCCCCATCGGGGGGAGGGACAGCGCCGAAGGCGCAGGGAGAGGGAACGCTCAGCCCGTCGGTTCGCCGCGTCGTCGAGGAGCGCGGGCTCGATCCCGCGACGCTTCCCCATAGCGGCCCGGGGGACCGCATTACGAAGGCGGACGCGCTCGCCGCGACCCCTCTCTCTGGCGCTGGCGCTCCTGTCCCTCCCCCCGATGGGGGGAGGGTGGGCCTAGGGGCGGGATCGCGGACGACGGCGGGGGTGGATGAGGTTTCGGCCCCGGGCGCAGACCCGCCGCCCGCCTCGATGCGCGCGATGGCGCGGCCGACCGCGACGGTGTCGCCCACCTTGTAGAGCTGCTCGCCCATCGTGCCCGCCAGCGGCGACGGCACTTCGACCGCGACCTTGTCGGTCTCCAGACTGACGATCGGCTCGTCGGCGGCGACAGGCTCGCCGGGCTGCTTGAGCCACTGACCGACGGTCGCTTCGCTGATCGATTCGCCGAGCGGCGGGATGATGACGTCGGTGGGCATGTTCAGTCCTCTTTGCACGCTTTTCGCTATCCGCTTACGGCGGCGCTCGGCTAGGGAAAAGGCGTTGCGAGAAGAATACCTCCACTCCGTAAAGGGAGAATGCGCACGTGACCGATATCGCAACGCCGAACCTGCCCTCGCGTGATTTCGCCGCGACTGAGGCCTTTTATGGCGCTCTCGGTTTCGGGACGGTGTGGAGGGACGCGGGTTGGATGATCCTGGGGCGCGGATCGATGCGCCTCGAATTCTTCCCGCATCCGGACCTCGATCCGATGCAGAGCGCGTTCGGCAGTTGCCTTCGCGTGGACGACCTGGACGCGTTTTACGCCGTGTGCGTGGCGGCCGATATCCCGGAGGCGTCGACCGGCCAGCCCCGCTTGCACCCACCCAGACGCGAGCATTGGGGTGGCGTGGTGGGTGCGCTGATCGACCCCGATGGAACGCTGCTGCGGCTGATCCAGAACTGAGTGCCGAAGAGTCGCGCCAAATCTACGACGGCGCTTCAGGCCGCGACCGCCTGGACAATCTTGGCGACAGGTTCGCCGATCGCGGCGGCGACCAGCAGCTTCTGTTCGGCGGCATGGCGCGAGGCGAGGCCGGTGGCGGTGGCGGCGCTCGGCGGACGGCCGACATAGGTGGCGCGGCGGACGGGGGCCTTGGCCATGCCGAGTGCATCCTCGATCATCGGGTTCACGAAGCCCCACGCACCCGCGTTCATCGGCTCCTCCTGCGCCCAGACGATGCTCTCGAGGCGCGGCATCTGGCGCACATAATCCGCGACCGCATCGGCGGGGAAGGGATAAATCTGCTCGACGCGCGCGATATAAACGTCATCGCGCCCGGCTGCGTCGCGTGCGTCGGCGATATCGTAGTAGACCTTGCCCGAGCACAGCACGAGACGGCGGACCTTGTCGGTGGGCGGCACGGCGCGATCGTCGAACATGCGGTGGAAGCGGTTCTCGCCGCCGAAATCCTCGATGCTGCTGACCGCCGACTTGTGGCGGAGCAGCGATTTGGGCGTCATGATGACGAGCGGCTTGCGGAAGGGCCGGATCATCTGGCGGCGCAGCACGTGGAAATAGTTCGCAGGTGTCGTGATGTTGGCGACCTGGATATTGTCCTCCGCGCACAGTTGCAGGAAGCGTTCGAGACGCGCGGACGAGTGTTCGGGCCCCTGCCCTTCGTAACCGTGCGGTAGCAGCATGACGAGGCCATTGGCGCGCAGCCACTTGGCTTCGCCCGCAGCGATGAACTGATCGATCATGATCTGCGCGCCGTTGGCGAAATCGCCGAACTGCGCTTCCCAGAGCACGAGCGATTTGGGATCGGCCCCCGCATAGCCGTACTCGAAGCCCAGCACGCCATATTCGGAGAGTGGCGAATCGAGGATCTCGATCTGCGGCGCGATGCGGCGGAAAGGGATGTATTTGGAGCCGTTGACCTGATCGACCCAGACCGCGTGACGCTGCGAGAAGGTGCCGCGCCCTGAATCCTGGCCCGAGAGGCGGACGCCGTAGCCGTCCTCCAGCAGCGTGGCGAAGGCGAGGCTCTCGGCGGTGGCCCAGTCGATCCCCTTCCCTTTCTCGATCGCGTCCGCACGTGCGGCGATCACGCGCGCCAGAGTTTTGTGGATCGCGACCTCGGGCGGGATCTGCGTCAGCGCCTTGCCCACGCGGCGCAGGCGATCCGCGTCCACGCCGGTATCGGCGGCACGCCTGGCGGTGACGGGATCGGCGGGGCGGCCGAGGCCCAACCAACGCCCCTCGAACCAGTCCGCCTTGTTGGGGCGATAGCCGGGGGCGGCTTCGAAATCACCCTCCAGACGCGCGATATACTCGGCGCGGTTGGCCTCAACGAACGCCGCATCGATCACGCCCTCGCGCAGCAGGCGCGCGCTATACAGCTCGCTGACT
>JBBQJX010000340.1:0-2503 GCA_038326295.1 Sphingomonadales bacterium | reverse complement strand
GCGGTGGCGATGCTGGCGTGCGCGCGGTTGGGGGCGATCCATTCGGTGGTGTTCGGCGGGTTCAGCCCCGAGGCTCTCGCGGGGCGGATCGTCGATTGCGACAGCAGCATCGTCGTCACCGCCGACGAGGGACGGCGCGCGGGGCGGACGGTGCCGCTGAAGGCCAATGTGGATGCGGCGCTTGAGCATTGCACCAGTGTGGAGGCGGTGATCGTGGTGCGATCGACCGGGGGTGCGGTGGCGATGGTGCCCGGCCGCGACCGCTGGCTGCACGAGGCGCAACAGGACGTGTCCGCCGATTGCGCGCCCGAACCGATGAACGCGGAAGATCCGTTGTTCCTGCTGTACACGAGCGGATCAACGGGCAAGCCCAAGGGGGTGGTGCATACCAGCGGCGGCTATCTGCTATGGGCGGCGATGACGCACGATCTGGCATTCGATCACCGTCCGGGCGAGATGTTCTGGTGCGCCGCCGATGTGGGCTGGGTGACGGGGCATACGTATATCGTCTACGGCCCGCTGGCGAATGGCGGCACCACGCTGATGTTCGAAGGCGTGCCCAACTGGCCCACACCCGCGCGCATGTGGGAGGTGGTGGACAAGCATGGCGTGGCCACGCTGTTCACCGCGCCGACCGCGCTGCGCGCGCTGATGCGCGAGGGGGACAGCCACGTGCTTGGGACCAGCCGGGCTTCGCTGCGGCTGCTCGGCAGCGTGGGCGAGCCGATCAATCCCGAGGCGTGGCGCTGGTATCATGATGTGGTGGGCGCGGGGCGGTGCGGGATCATCGACATGTGGTGGCAGACCGAGACGGGCGGCGGCATGATCCTGCCGCTGCCGGGCGCGTGGCCGCAGAAGCCGGGGAGCGCGACGAAGCCGATCTTCGGCGTGGAGCCGCAGATCGTCGATGGCGAGGGGCAGGTGCAGGACGGTGCGTGCGAGGGCAATCTGGTGCTGGCGCGCAGCTGGCCGGGGCAGATGCGCACCGTCTGGGGCGATCATGCGCGCTTTTTCCAGACCTATTTCAGTACGTTTCCGGGCAAGTATTTCACGGGCGACGGCGCGCGGCGCGACGGCGACGGCGATTACTGGATCACGGGGCGCGTGGACGATGTGATCAATGTGAGCGGGCACCGGATGGGCACGGCGGAAGTGGAGAGCGCGCTGGTGCTGCATGCGCTGGTGGCGGAGGCGGCGGTGGTGGGGTTTCCGCATGCGATCAAGGGACAGGGCATCTATGCCTATGTGACGCTGAACGCGGGCGAGGCGCCGAGCGAGGCGTTGCGGCGCGAACTGGTTTTGCATGTGAGGAAGGAAATCGGGCCGATCGCCGCGCCCGATGCGGTGCAGTTTGCGCCGGGGCTGCCCAAGACGAGGAGCGGCAAGATCATGCGGCGGATCTTGCGCAAGATCGCCGAGGGGGATGTTTCGACGCTGGGCGATACGAGCACGCTGGCGGACCCGGGCGTGGTGGAGAGTTTGATCGCGGGGCGGGTGCGGTAGGCGCTCGGTGGCGAGCGCGCCACAGGCGGGGAAACCGGCTCGTCGATGATAAGCAACGTTTCGTCGCCGCTGGCGCGCGGTCTGGCACGTGCTAGGGTGCGGGCATCGGGCAACGGAGGCGGGCATGCGGCGGAGCGGGTGGCGGGCGGTTCTGGTGCTGGTGGGTTTGGCTGGGGTTGGGGCGGCGGACGGTCCGGCGCGGGTGGAACTGTTCACGCCGACGGGCAGCGTGCAGGCGGTGGAGCAGGTCCGCGTGCGCTTTTCGGCCGCCATGATCGCGTTCGGCGATCCGCGTGCGGCCGCGCCGGTGGAGGCGACATGCGGTGCGGGCACGGGCCGGTGGGTGGATGCGCGCGAGTGGGCGTATGATTTCGCCGCACCGTTGGCCGGAGGGCTGCGCTGCTCGTTTGCGCTGAAGGCCGGGCTGCGCACGCTGGGCGGCGCGGTGGTGACGGGGGTGCGGACGTTCGCGTTCGATACCGGCGGGCCGACGATCGTGGACCAATCGCCCGAGGGCGAGAGCGGATCGGGGGACGACGACGGGACCACCGTGGGGACCGCCGAGGAGGATCAGGCGTTCGTGCTGGCGCTGAACGCGCCCGCGACGGCGGCTTCGGTCAGCGAGCATGCGCGCTGCGTGGTCGAAGGCGTGGGCGAGGCGATCCCGTTCGATGCGGTGAGCGATGGCGAGCGCGCGGCGCTGCTGGGGGCGGCGGGGCGCGGCGAATATGGGTGGCGCGGGCTGCTCGAGCGCAGCGGCTGGGTGAAGCCGCAATATGCGGAGCCGGACGCGAAGCCGGTGGCCAAGCGCGCGCTGTTCATCGGTCGATGCCGGCGCGCGCTGCCTGCGGGCGGCAGGGTGAGCCTGGTATGGGGGGCGGGCATCGCCTCGCCGTCCGGGCTGGTGACGAGCGTGGCCAAGCGCATCGACTTCAAGGTGCGGCCCGCGTTTACCGCGCGCTTCCAGTGTTCGCGCGTCAATCCGGCGGCGGCATGCTCG
>JBBQJX010000339.1:0-2532 GCA_038326295.1 Sphingomonadales bacterium | reverse complement strand
ACCGCAATGTGGACCGCGGTGGTCGATTTGCCGGTGCCGCCCTTCTCGTTGCCCAGCACGATCAGATGCGGCGCCTTTCGCGCGGGCGACGCCTGCCCCTGTTCGCCTGGCCCTTGATCCATCCGCTCCCGTCTCCGACAGGGGGGCGTCCAAGTCAATTTGCTTGGGGGATTTCCGGAGACTGTGCCCGTTGCGTACCGTTCGAACTGCCGCTCAACTCCGCGCCGCCGTTTCCGCATGGCGCAAGGCCGACGAGACCATTGCGTCCGTCCCCACGATGGACGCGCTTCCCGCAGGACATGTGGCGCTGCTGGCGGCCGCGCGCGCCGCGGCAAGGCGCAGCGTCGTCTCGATCTTCGTCAACCCCGCGCAGTTCGGGCCGGGCGAGGATTTCGGGCGCTACCCCCGGCAGGAGGAGGCGGACGCGGCGATGCTGGCGGATGCGACGTGCGATCTGCTGTACGCGCCGGGGGTGGAGGACGTTTACCCGCCGGGTATTGCCACCCAAGTATGAGCTCCGGGGCCTGAGCGAAGCGCTCGACGGAGCAGCGCGGCCGGGACATTTTGAGGGGGTGGCAACCGTGGTCGCGCGGTTGCTGGCGATGGTGGGCGCGGATGTGGCAATGTTCGCGACGCGGCTGATCGATAATCTGGCGGTTCAGGGGGCGGGCGGCGCGGTGCCTTTGCCACCGCCGAACTTCCTGAAGCCCAGCCACGCGGCGAGCGCGGCGGCGAGCACGCCGCCAACGCCCTTGAGGATGCCGGTCAGATCGCCCAGCCCGGTGCTCACACCGCCTGCAATCTCGTGCGCACGCGCGGCGGGAGCAACATCGACCGCGATATATTGCGGCGCGGACTGCGCCAGCGCGTGCGAGGCTAACGTGCCATCGGGGAGCTTCAGGAACACATAGGTTTTCAGATCGAGCTCGCCGCGTCCGCGCGTCTTTGCGGTGACCTGCCAGTCCCAGCGCGTGGGGCCGGTGGGGAGCAGCTGCTTTCGCACGATCCCGGCAGGCGCGACCGACAGGCCGGGCGAGGCGATGAGTTCGGCCCCCATCTCGGTCCCCACCTTGGTGGCAAAATTGCCCGTCTGGCCATTGCCTGCGGGCAGTTCAGCCTCGATCGCGGCGCTGTCGGCAACATCGCCGATCACAACCGCGACGGGGCGCACTTCGCCCACGCGCATCTTGTCGGGGGCCTTGAAGCGACTGACGCCCTGACGCAGCCCGGCCAGATGCTGCGCATAGGCGCGACAGGCGGGGGCGGCGGGATCGATATCCATGCTGGCACATAGCGCGGCGACGCGGGCGTCGATGGGCGGAGGCGCAGCGGGCGCAGGGGCGGGCGCAGAAGCAGGGGGAGCAGGATCCATGCGGTCCGCCGCCGTGTCGGACGGTCGCGCGACTGCCGCGGATGCGGTGTCTGCGCGACGTGGATGCGCAGCGGACAGGTGGCCTCCCGGTGTAGACCCGGACGCCCCCTCGCCACTGCTGGCGGGACTTGCGCCGGACGGCCCGATCGCGGGAGGTTTCGCATGCGCCGGCCGGGGTGCGACGGCATCGGCCGAATCGGGCTGCTCCTGCAATTCGCTAATGGGCGGAGGCGGGGGCGGGAGCGGAGGCGGCGGGGATTCGACAACGGGCGGCGGAGGCGGAGGCGGGGGCGGCGGAGGCGGGGAATGTGGGGTGCAGGCGGCGAGCATGAGGATGGCGATCAGTATCCGGTGCCCTGCTGCCTGCGCCATCGCGTCCGCCTCCCCAACCGAACGATGTTAACGCGGATCGCGGCGGAGGTGAAGCCGGAGATTGCGGGCGGGGCGCGCGCCACCCGCCCTCGCCCCTCGCTCCCCCTCGCTTTGGTCGTGTCCGTCCGTCGCGAGCGGTTGGCGTTTGCGCTAGATCAGGCGGCGGCCGACTTCGTCGATGGCGCTGTCGGCGAGGCGGGCGTGGAGCGCGGGATTGCTGTCCTCCGCAATCACGCGCGCCGCCGCCGCCGTGGCGAGCGTGGCGACGCGGGCGCGCAGGCCCGCAATGGCCGCGCGCTCGGCCACGGCAATGCGCCCCTGCGCGTCCGCCGTGCGGCGCGCGATGGTGGCGGTGAGATCGGCTTCGGCCTTGGCCGCGAGCGCGCTGGCGGCGCTCTGCGACTGATCGAGGATCGTCGCCGCATCGGTTTCGGCCCTCGCATAGCGTGCCTCGGCCTGCACGAGCAGCGCCTCCGCCTCGGCCCGAAGCCGCGCGGCCTCGTTCAGCTCGAAGGCGATCTTTGCGCCATGGTTATCGAGCGCACCGCCAAGCTGGCGCGGGACCTTCAAATACACGAGCAGTCCCACGAACAGCAGGAAGCCCATCGCCACCCAGAATTCAGGGTCCCTGAACAGGCTCATGCCCGGATCTCGGCAAGTGCACGCTCGATCCGTTCGGGTGCAGGAACGGCGGCGGTCAGGCGCGTCACGAGATCGCCCGTCAGGTCGCGCGCTGTGGCCGCCAGCTCGGCCTCGGCGGATGCGCGCGCGCGGCCGAGCGTGGCTTC
>JBBQJX010000338.1:0-2558 GCA_038326295.1 Sphingomonadales bacterium | reverse complement strand
CTGGCGGGATCGCTCAACAATTATGCGAACACGCTGAGCGCTCTCGGCCGCCGCGAGGAGGCGCTCGCCGCCGCGCGCGAGGCGGTCGAGCTTTACCGCGCGCTCGTCGCCGCGCGGCCCGATGCGTTTACGCCCGATCTGGCGATGTCGCTCAACAATTATGCGAACCGCCTGAGCGATCTTGGCCGCCGCGAGGACGCGCTCGCCGCCGCGCGCGAGGCGGTCGATCTTCGCCGCGCGCTCGCCGCCGCGCGGCCCGATGCGTTCACCCCCGATCTGGCGATGTCGCTTTCGGTGCTGGGCGATGTGCTCGAAGCCAGCGGCCAGTTGGCCGACGCGGTCGCGAGCGATCGCCAATCGGTGGCCGCGCTCGGGCCGTATTTCCTCGCCGCGCCGCAGGTCTTGGCTGGGCCGATGATGACGTACCTGCGGGATTATGTCCGCCGGGCCGAAGCGGCGGGGATCGAGCCCGACCACGCGTTGCTCGGCCCGATCGCGGACGCCCTCACGCAACTTCAGGGAGAGACCGCATGAGCTTCGAACATCTCGCCGCCGCCGCGATCGCCGTGGTCGGCCCCTATCTGCCGCTCGTCGCCAAGGGGGCGGCGACCGAGGCGGGCAAGCAAATCGTCGCCGCCGCCCGGCCCGTCTATGATTGGCTGCGCGCGCAGGTCGTCGACACCCCCGCCGCCGCCGCACTCGATAACGCCGTCGCCAACCCGGAATCGGCGGATCGGCAGACCGTGCTCAAAGTGGCGCTCGAGGATTTCCTCGCCGCCAACCCCACGCTTGCCGATGAGCTTCGGCCGCTCGTGGCGCACGCCGGGCAGACGATCGGCGCGGGCAATCAGACGGCAATTGGAGACAATAACGTGCTCGCTCAAACCGCGGGCATTGGAAATAAGGTCAGCGTCAGCAGGGGCTAGGCGCTTTTTCGGGACAAGCGGTTACCGCAGCTTGGCAATCCCCAGCCCGTCCGCCTTAGCCCTATCCTTGACCGATTCCTCGCTGCGGGTGAGCGCCCTGGCGATGGCTTTCAGCGCCATGCCCGTCTTCGCCAGCGTGTGGAGCTTCTGCACTTCGTCGGTGGTCCAGGGCTGGCGGTGCCGCTCGAACTTGTCCTTGTCGCCGGCCATCAGCTTCCCACCCGTTCGATCGCCGCGCCGACGCCCTGGAGCTTTTCCTCCAATCGCTCGTAGCCGCGGTCGAGGTGGTAGACGCGGCTGACGACGGTTTCGCCGCGCGCGGCGAGGCCCGCGATCACCAGGCTCATCGACGCCCGCAGATCGGTCGCCATTACGGGTGCGCCGACCAGATGATCGACGCCGCGCACCACCGCCACGCGTCCGCGTACCGCGATGTCCGCGCCCATGCGCGCGAGTTCGGGCACGTGCATGTAGCGGTTCTCGAAGATGGTCTCGGTCAGCGTGCTCGCGCCGTCGGCGAGCGCCAGCATCGCCATGAACTGCGCCTGCATGTCGGTGGCGAAGCCCGGATAGGGCTGGGTGGTCAGATCGATGCCGTGGAGGCCGTTCAGGCGGCGCACCCGCACGCCGCCCGCCGTGTCGATCACCTCGACGCCCGCGGCTTCGAGCGCGGTGCAGGTTGCGCCCAATATGTCGCGGCGCGCACCGAGCAGTTCGACCTCGCCGCCTGCGATGGCGGCCGCGCACGCATAGCTTCCGGCCTCGATCCGGTCGGGCATGACCGCGTAGGTGGCGCCGTGGAGGCGATCGACGCCGTCGATGACGAGGCGTTCGGTGCCGATGCCCGCGATGCGCGCGCCCATGGCGTTCAGGCACTGCGCCAGATCGATGATCTCCGGCTCGCGCGCCGCATTGTCGAGGATGCTTTGCCCCGCGCACAGCGTGGCGGCCATCAGCACGTTCTCGGTCGCGCCGACGCTGACCAGCGGGAAGGTGTACCGCCCGCCGCGCAGCCTGCCGCCGGGCGCGGTGGCGCGCACATAGCCCGCCGAGAGCTCGATCTCGGCGCCGAGCGCTTCGAGGCCCTTCAGGTGCAGATCGATCGGACGGTTGCCGATCGCGCAGCCGCCGGGCTGGCTGACCGTCGCCTGTCCCTCGCGCGCCAGCATCGGGCCGAGCACCAGCACCGACGCGCGCATCTTGCGCACGATATCGTAGGGCGCGGTGGTCGACGTGATCCGCCCCGCCTTGAGCGTCATCACGCGGCCCATATCCTCGGGGCGCGCGCCCTCGATCGTGGTCGAGACGCCGAGGTGGTTGAGAAGATGCCCGCAGGTATCGACGTCGGCGAGGCGCGGGAGGTTGCGCAGCGTCAGCGGCTCATCGGTCAAGAGCGCCGCGGGCATGAGCGCGAGCGCGGCGTTCTTCGCGCCCGAAATCCGCAGGCTGCCCGAAAGCGGGCGGCCGCCGTGAATGACGATCTGGTCCATCGCCAGCGCCTAGCGTGAGGCGGGGGCGGGGGGAAGCGCCACGCGCCCCATCGCCGCCCCCGGGTCGCGGCATCTGGCTATCGGTCCCGCTTGCGGGCATGACCCTGTCGCACGTTGTCCTCGCATCGGGTGATTGCCATGA
>JBBQJX010000337.1:0-2561 GCA_038326295.1 Sphingomonadales bacterium | reverse complement strand
GCCCCGGCACAGGCTCGGGCACCTCGCGCAGGATCAGGGTTTCGGGACCGCCTGGGGCTTCGGACAGAAGTGCGCGCATGGGGCGAAGGGTTGCGCCGCGCGGCGGCACGCGGTCAAGCACGGGCATGGCGTTCGACGTGGACGAGGTGGAGGCGCTGCTGATCGCCGCCGCGCGCGCGGGCGAACCGCTGACCTATTCGGAGATGCTCGCCGCGCTCGGCTACCGCTTCACGCGGCCGCTGATGCGCCAGCTGTGCGTGGCGCTGGACGCGGTGGACGCGCGCGGGCGTGCGAGCGGACGGCCCGAGCTGGCGGTGCTCGTGGTGCGCCAGTCCGACGGGCTTCCGGGCCAGGGCTGGTGGCTGGGCGAGCGCATCTACGCGGGGCCATGGGAAGGACCCGAGGCCGCGCGCCATGTCGCCACGCTGCAGCAGCGCGCGTTCGCCGACTGGAAGCGCGCTGGAGCGTCCAAAATCGAACTGAAATAAAAGTGTAACATTTGGTGGGAGCACGCGAATAGGCGTGCTTTACTTGGCTCACATCGTTCGCCAATCGATTGCTGCACCGCACAAGCCTTGCCTGATCGCAGCGCGATGGGTATCGCGGCCTTCGACGACCCGGGGGCCCGAGCCGCCGGGACTCAAGGCACGAGGTACCGGGTGATTCGAGCGCGGCCGATCGCGGGGGCTGGATGGGGTATGGCCGCGTGGCTGTCGCTCTGCGGCGTTGCGTTGGCGCAACCCTCGGGCGTGGTCCCGTCGGACAACCGGCGGGCGGCCGATCCATCGCCCACCCCGCTCCAGCCGAAGCCTGATCTCAACGCCGAACCCGTCGTCGCGCCGCCGCCGCAGGCCGCGCCGGGCGAGGCGACGTTTCTGATCGCGGGCTATGACGTATCGGGCAATACGCTACTCGACCAGGCGGTGATCGAGCGGACGGTCTATCCCTTCACCGGTCCCGGCCGCACCGCAGCCGACGCCGAGCGCGCGCGCGCCGCGCTGGAGAATGTCTACCGCGCGCGTGGCTTTCAGTCGGTCTTCGTCGCGATCAATGGGGCCACCGACGATAATTACGCGCGCCTGGTGGTCAGCGAAGCCGCGATCGGGCGACTGCGCGTTAGCGGTGCCAAATATTACAGCCCGCAGGCAATCCGCGATCAGGTGCCGGCGCTGCGCGAGGGTGCGGTGCCCAATCTGACCGAGGCGCAGCGCGAACTCGCCGCGCTCGAGCGCACCGGCTCGGACCGGCGCGTCACGCCGCGCATAACCACGGGCAAGATCCCGGGCACGATCGATGTCGAGCTCCAGGTGGAGGACAGCCTGCCGCTGCACGCGGGGGTGACGGTCTCGAACGATCACAGCCCCAACACCGCCCCCTTGCGCGTGCTCGCCAATGTCCGTGCGACCAACCTCTGGCAGCTCGGCCACACGTTCAGCTTTTCCTACCTGGTGGCACCCGAGCGGCGCGAGGACGCCGAGGTGTTCGCGGCTTCCTACCTCGCGCCGATCGCCAACTCGCCGTGGTCGATCCTGGTCTATGGCTACAAGTCGAACAGCAACGTCGCGCTCTTGGGCGGGGCGAGCGTGCTCGGCAACGGCTATGCGATCGGCACGCGCGCGGTGCTGGCGATGCCGCGTACGGGCAACTGGAGCCACAGCTTCAACTTTGGTGCGGACTTCAAGGATTTCATCGAGGACACCCGCGTGCCCGATGGTACGGGCGGCTTCGTGATCATCACGGCACCCATCCGCTATATCCCCGCGCAACTCACCTATTCGGCGCAGCGCGCGGGCGATGCGAGTACGCTCAGCGTCACCGCTTCGGCGACGTTGGGGTTGCGGGCGCTGGACGAACAGACATTCGCGGGGAATGCTTCGGACGCCAACGGACGACCGGTGCCAATTTTTACACCGAGCTTCGCCAACCGCCGAAATGGCGCGTCCGAGAATTTTGTGCATTTGAACGTGGACGTCGATTACAACCGGACGCTCAAGGACGATACGCGCCTGATCGCGCGCGCCACGGCCCAGTACAGCAGCCAGCCACTGATCTCGAACGAGCAGTTCTCGGCGGGCGGCATTGCCTCGGTGCGCGGTTATCTGCAGTCCGAAGCGGTGGGCGACGACGGTTTCTCGGGCACGCTCGAAGCCCGCACGCCGAGCTTCGGGGCGAGGTTCTCCAAGTCGCTGACCGAACTGCGTGGCTTTGCCTTTGTCGATGGAGCGCTGGTGCGCAGCCGACAGGTGCTCCCGGGCGAGATCGCGCAAACTTCGCTGCTGGGCGTCGGCGTCGGCGTGCGCGCCGCGATCCGGCGCTATCTTTCGGGCGATGTGCTGCTGGGCGTGCCGATGCTTGATGGCAGCGCCACCAAAACCGGCGATTTCGATGTGCAATTCAATGTGAAGGCCGAATTCTGATGCGAGCCAACAGGGAGACCGCGATGCGCCACCTCACCGCTTTCGTGCTGTTGTTTTGCGTGGGGCTTGCCCCCACCGCCGCCCACGCGTGGTGGAACAAGGCGTGGAGCTACCGCAAGGCGGTTACCGTCGATGCGACGCCGT
>JBBQJX010000336.1:0-2595 GCA_038326295.1 Sphingomonadales bacterium | reverse complement strand
AGACCGGGGTTACGGGCGCGCACGGGGCCTATGCGTTCAACACCGCCACGCGCCGCGTGGAGACGCACCGCGCGCGTGCGACCATCCTGGCGACGGGCGGCGCGGGGCGCGCGTACCGCTTCACCACCAACCCCGACGGATCGACGGGGGACGGCATCGCGATGGCGTGGCGCGCGGGATGCCGCGTGGCGAACATGGAGTTCAACCAGTTCCACCCGACGTGCCTGTACAATGCCAAGGTGAAGAACTTCCTGCTGACCGAGGCGTTGCGCGGCGAGGGCGCGTATCTGCGACTGCCCACGACGGGCGAGCGATTCATGCCCGCATTGCACCCGATGGCCGAACTGGCGCCGCGCGATATCGTGGCGCGCGCGATCGATGGCGAGATGAAGCGGCTGGGGCTGGAATATGTCCACCTCGATATCAGCCACCGCGAGCCGGCGTTCATCGAGGCGCATTTCCCGGGCATCCAGAAGAAACTGCGCGAGCTGGGGCTCGATCTGACCGCGGGGCCGGTGCCCGTGGTGCCGGCGGCGCACTATACGTGCGGCGGCGTGCTCATCGATCTGGCGGGGCGGACCGATGTGGCGGGGCTGTATGCGATCGGCGAGGCGAGTTGTTCGGGACTGCATGGGGCCAACCGCATGGCATCCAATTCGCTGCTCGAATGCCTCGTGTTCGGGCAATCGGCGGCGGACGATATTCTGGCGCGGTTGCCCGATTTGGCTCCGCCGCCGCCGGTTGCGGGCTGGGACGAGAGCCGGGTGACGCATTCGGACGAGGAGGTGGTGGTGAGCCACAACTGGGCCGAGTTGCGCCGCTTCATGTGGGATTATGTCGGCATCGTGCGCACCGACAAGCGATTGGACCGGGCGGCGCACCGGGTGAGCCTGCTGGCGCGCGAGATCGGGCAATATTATGCCGAATTCCGCGTGAGCGCCGATCTGATCGAGCTGCGCAATCTGGTGACGGTGGCGGACCTGATCGTGCGCAGCGCCAAGGCGCGGCGCGAATCGCGGGGGCTGCATTTCACGCTCGATCACCGCGAGACAAACCCCGTTGCGCGCGATACCGTGCTGCATCCGCCGGGTTGGGAGCAGCCGAGTGAAGCAATTTCTATGGGTGGGCGTGCTGGCGCTGCTGTGGAGCGTGAACTCGCCCGCGCGGGCTGAGGACGCGTTTCTTACGCGCGCCCGCGCGATCCTGGCGAAGAACCCGGTGATCGACGGGCATGTCGATGTGCCCGAACAGTTGCAGCTTCGGCACCAGAACCAGCTGGCGGACGTCGATTTCGTTGCGCTCAAGGGCGAGAAGGACAAGGGCACGCACACCGATCTCACGCGGCTGAAGGCGGGCGGCTATGGCGGCGTGTTCTGGAGCGTGTACGTGCCCGTGGAACTGGGCCCGGACGAGGCGGTGCGCGCCACGCTCGACCAGATCGACGTGATGAAGCGCGTGATCGATCGCTATCCCGACCGGATGATGCTGGCGGGCACTGCGGCCGAGGCGCGCGCGGGGATGCACCAGGGCAAGATCATAGGCTTTTTTGGGGTGGAGGGCGGCCACTCGATCCACAATTCGCTCGGCGTGCTGCGGCAATTCTATCGGCTGGGGGCGCGCTATATGACGCTGACGCACTTCGCCAATACCGATTGGGCGGATAGCGCCACCGCCGCGCCCGCGCACAATGGTCTCGCCCCGTTCGGCCGCGAGGTGGTGCGCGAGATGAACCGGCTGGGCATGCTGGTGGACATCAGCCATGTGAGCGCGAAGACCATGGCGGACGCGCTGGATACGAGCGTGGCGCCGGTGATCTTCAGCCATTCGCAGGCGCGCGCGATCGATCTGTCGCCGCGCAACGTGCCCGATGCGATCCTCGCGCGGCTGGCCGTGAACGGCGGTGTGGCGATGGTGAATTTCCTGCCCGCCTATGTGAGCGAGCGCGTGCGCCAGTGGACCGGGGCGCGCGCGGGCGAGGAAGCGCGCGACAAATACCTCAATCCGGGCGATCCCAAGGCGGCGGCCGACGCGCTGGCAGCATGGGAGGCGGCGAACCCGCGCCCGCACGCAAGCATCGCCGAGGTGGCGGATCATATCGACCATATCCGCAAGGTGGCGGGCGTGGACCATATCGGCATCGGATCCGATTACGACGGGATCGATACGACGCCCGACGGGATGGCGGATGTCTCGGGCGTCCCCAACCTGTTCGCCGAGCTGCTGCGGCGGGGCTATTCCGAGTCGGACTGTGCGAAGATCGCGGACGGCAACATCCTGCGCGTGCTGTCGCAAGCCGAGGCGGTGTCCGCGCGCCTGCGTCGTGAGCGACTGCCCGGCGAAGCGGCATTCGTGCCCGAGCCGACGCCGCCGGTCGCGGCAAAATAGACACAGAAAGCGGGTTATCCCCCGGCTTTGGGGGCCATGGCATGCGGCTCGCCGCAAAGCCCCTGTCCTGCAGCCGTTGTTACAATAGCATGACGGCTCGGCGGACCGATGTGTCTGGGGAGGCAAGCACCCGCCGAATGGTCCGGACCACGCCTTGACGGGCGAGGGGTCCGGGAGGGTGGGAACGGACTATGATCGCCTCGGCTTTGA
>JBBQJX010000335.1:0-2598 GCA_038326295.1 Sphingomonadales bacterium | reverse complement strand
CCCCGCCGCGCAGGCCGGGGCGGACCGCGCGACCGCGCGCGCCTGCCGATCGGTCAGCGGGCTGAAGGACGCGACCATCGAAGGCGCGCCGGTGCGCTTCGGCGATACGATCGGTATCGATGCGCGGCTGGTCCGGGGCACCTGGCCGCAACGCCACATGAAAGGGGCGAGGGCGACGATGCTCTGCCTGTACGATCGCCGTGCGAAGCGCGCTGAGACGCAGGAGTGGCCGACGGCCAGATAAACGGTCGCCCGCGCGGGTGCGCGGGCTACTCTCCTTTGGCCGGTGGGCCTGCTGCAGATCGGTGACCCGGCGTGATTGCTGCTGCGCCCACGCGGCGAATTCTGCGGCGATCGACATCCTCGCTCAGAATACGGCATGGTCTCCACGATCGATCGAGGCCTTGCCGGCGACGAGCCGTTCATAAAAGTCGAAGAGGGTTTCGGACCCGGTCGAGGGTGTCGCGGCGGCGTCGTAGATGCCCGTCTCCGGGTTCAAAAGCAGCATGGACTCAGTCGCGTAATAGCGCCCGATGCGTGCAAGTTCGGCCTTCTCCGCCAGCTTTGGCACAAGGTGGCCCAGCGCCGCGAGCACGCCGATAATGGTATCGAGCAGTCCGATCGGCACGCTTCTGAACCGCGGCGTCCGGTTCAGCAGCGCGAACAGATGCTCACCTTGTTGCCGGGGCGTGATGGCCTCGCCGGGCCCGCCGATCGGCAGCACGCGGTTGTGCCGGCTTTCGTCGGCGAGGCATTCGACGATGTAGGTGCCCAGATCATCGTCGCTGATGGGCCTGCAAGCGGTTAGCGTGCCATCGCCGAAGAGCAGGAAAGACTTGCCCTGCTTCAATCGGTCGATCTGACCGGCGAGCGATTTGAAGAAGGCGGTCGGTCGGACGATCGAGTAGGTGAGGCCGGAGCCGATGAGCGCGCTTTCGAAGGCTAGCTTGGCGTGCTGGAAGGCGAGTTTGGGCTTTTGAACGCAGATGGCCGAGACGAGCACCAGATGCGGGACGCCGGCTGCCTTGGCTGCGGCCAGCGCATGCATGTTGGCGCGATGCTCCACCGCCCAGGCGTCCTTGGGCGCGCCGGTTCGCGACGCGAGGCAGGAGATCACCGCGTCGAAGCGCTCGCCGCGGAAGCCGTCGCGTGCCAGCGAGGCGGGATCGGTTACCTCGCCAAAGCGCATCTCCGTCCCGGGGAGCAGCGTCGCGCTGTCCTCGGGCGCGAGCGTGCCGCCGATGCCCGCACGGCGGCGGACGAAGCATACGACATCGTGGCCGCTCGCGAGGAGCGCGCGCACGGTGGCGCGTCCGATAGTGCCCGTCGCGCCGAGAACGAGGACGCGTTTGGGTGGGCAAGGCTGGCCGGTCATGCGCCGGTCACGCGGCTTTGCGCATCCCGGCGGGGATGACCTGCGCGGAGAAGCGTTCCATCTCCTCCATCTGCGGGCTCATCTGGAGGAGGAGGAGATCGAGGCCCGCCGCCTCGAACTCGGCGACCCGCGCCGCGACATGCTCGGGCGTGCCGATCAGGCCGGGGCGCAGGCCGCGATTGCTGACCGAATATTCGCGGATCTTGAGTTCGCGTTCGAGCTGGGTGCCCGAAAGCCATTGATCGAAATTATCGAAGCCCGGCGGCGGCCGGTCGCCCATATCGGTGATGCGCGCCACCTCGGCCTCCGCCGCCCGCGCGCTGTCGCGCACGATCGCATAGGCGGCCATGCCGTAGATCATCGGCGGCAGGCCGAGCCTTTCCCGGCGCGCGCGCATGTCTGCGATCTTGGCCGCGATCACTTCGGGCTCGTCGCCGTGCATCACATAGGCATCGCACCGCGCGGCGATGAGCGATTTTGCCGCTTCGGACTCGCCGCCCGCGTAGAGGATGGGCTTGGGCCGCGGCTTGGGCGCGAGGATGGCGCCATCGGTCCGATAGATCCGCCCCTCGAAACTGAAGCGCTCCTGCGTCCAGAGCCCGTCGACCACGTCGAGCCATTCGCCGGTGCGCGCGTAGCGATCGTCGTGCGCATCGAACTGGAGGCCGTATTGCCTGGCCTCCTCCGCCCACCACGACGAAACCACGTTCAGGCTCAGCCGCCCGCCGCTGATATGCTGGATATTGGCGGCCTGCTTGGCGAACAGCGCGGGCTGATGGAAATTGGGGCGGACCGCGACCATCAGTTCCATCCGGTGCGTGACCGCGGCGAGCGCGGCGGCGGTTGACCAGGCATCGAGCGCGGGGGCATCGATCCCCTTGATGTCGTTCAGATTGAGCTCGGCGATGAGCGTCAGATCGTAACCGATCTGCTCGGCACGCACGCACAGCTCGCGCATGTAATCCCAGCTCGCCTCCATGCGCTCGTCGGCGACGTTGCGCAGCCAGCCGCCGAAGACGGGGGCCCAGAAACCATAGCGCATCCTTCAGCTCCTTGCGGCCGCGATCGCGGCTTCGAGATAGTCGATCAGCCTATCGTGCGGGTCCCAGCCGAGGACGTCCATCGGCCTCGCGACGAAAGTCGACAGCGCGTTGATGTCGTAGAATCGGGGCGTGCCATCGCGGTCATCGATCATCACCTCGATGCCGCCGACATCGAGGTGC
>JBBQJX010000334.1:0-2611 GCA_038326295.1 Sphingomonadales bacterium | reverse complement strand
CTCGCCGCGCCGGTAGAGCTGATCTTCGGCGCTGCTGCGGTTGACCGATGTGCCCATCGCGTACTGATTATTCTCGATCACATAGAGCGCGGGCAGCTTCCACAGTTCGGCCATGTTGAAGCTTTCGTACACCTGGCCCTGGTTCGCGGCACCATCGCCGAAATAGGCCATGCATACGCCGCCATCGCCCTTGTATTTGTGCGCGAACGCAAGGCCGGTACCGATCGCCACCTGCCCGCCGACGATGCCGTGGCCGCCGTAGAAGCGGTGCTCGACCGAGAACATGTGCATCGAGCCGCCCTTGCCCTTGGAGATGCCCCCTGCCCTCCCCGTCAGCTCGGCCATGACGGCCTTGGCGGGGATGCCGGTGGCGAGCATGTGGCCATGATCGCGGTATCCGGTGACGACACTATCGGCGGGTCCGGCGGCGGCCTGCATGCCGACGACCACCGCCTCTTGGCCAATATACAAATGGCAGAAGCCGCCGATCAGCCCCATGCCGTACATCTGCCCCGCGCGCTCCTCGAAGCGGCGGATCAGCAGCATCTCGCGGTAGAGTTTGGTCAGCGCCTGCGCAATTGGCGCGACGCGTTCATAGGTGGGAGCAGCGGCGAGCCGGGGACCGTCGGTTGCGGTGTTGATATTCTTCGCCGCCTTCGCCAACCGCTCTCTCCGCCCGCGATATTATGCGCGCTTGATACGCGTAGGCGACGCGCGGGTTCAATCCCCCCGCGAGAGCGCGACCACGACTTCGTCCTTGCGGACCACGTTCAACTGCTGGCGCACAAGTTCGTCGGCGAAATCAGGATCGGGATGCGCGGGGTTGAGCAGCGCGACGCGGTGTTCGAGCTGCGCGCGCTGCTTTGCGAGCGCGGCTGCACGGGCTTCGAGGCGGGCATGTTCGGCCTGATAACCGCCGAGCGCGAGCAGTCCGGTCTCGCCGGTGGTGGCGTGGAAGGCGAAATAGCCCGACCACGTCAGGCAGGCGAACGGGAGCAGCCAAGGGCGCGAGCGGGCGAGGAGCGAGCGGGGGCGCATGGATGTTGGTGAATCACGGATTTGCGCAGCGTGCAAGGAGGGAGCGACTCGGTTGGGCGTGTTTTTGCGCGATTACCGCCCCTTCAGCGCCGCCCGTCCCGCATAGGCCCCCGTTTCGCCCAGTTCCTCCTCGATGCGCAGCAACTGGTTGTACTTGGCGAGGCGATCGCTGCGCGCGAGGCTGCCGGTCTTGATCTGGCCGCAGCGCGTGGCGACCGCGAGATCGGCGATGGTCGAATCCTCGGTCTCGCCGCTGCGGTGGCTAATGACGGCGGTGTAGCCCGCGTGCTGTGCGATGCCGACCGCCTCCAGGGTTTCGGTCAGCGTGCCTATCTGGTTGACTTTGACCAGCAGCGAATTGGCGAGGCCGCGCGCGATGCCGTCTCGCAATCGTTTTGGATTGGTGACGAAAAGATCATCGCCGACGAGCTGCACCTTCGCGCCGAGGCGATCGGTCAGCAGCTTCCAGCCATCGAAATCATCCTCGGACATGCCGTCCTCGATCGAGGCGATCGGGAAGCGGTCGGCGAGCGCGGCGAGCTTGTCCACCATCGCGCCCGTATCGAGCGCCGCACCTTCATAGTGGTACGCGCGGTCGCGCCAATATTCGGTCGCGGCGCAATCGAGCGCGAGCAGGATCTGTTCCCCGGGGCGATAGCCAGCCTTCTCGATCGCGGTCATGACGAAGCCGAGCGCATCGTCCGCGCCGCCCAGATCGGGCGCGAAGCCGCCTTCGTCACCCACAGCCACCGAGTGGCCTGCGTCGGCAAGCGCGCGGCGCAACGTGTGGAAGATCTCGGCCCCCCATCGCAGCGCTTCGGAGAAGGTTTCCGCCCCCACCGGCAGGATCATGAATTCCTGGATGTCGAGCCGGTTGTTCGCGTGCGCGCCGCCGTTGACGATGTTCATCATGGGGAGCGGCAGCAGGTTGGCACCGATGCCACCGACATAACGGTGCAGTGGCAGGCCCACCGCGTCGGCAGCGGCGCGCGCGGTTGCCAGGCTCACGCCAAGGATCGCGTTCGCGCCGAGGCGGGACTTGTTGGGCGTGCCATCCAGCTCGATCATCGTCGCGTCGACGATCGCCTGCTCTTCCGCATCGAGGCCCTGGACCGCATCGAAGATTTCGCTCGTCACCGCATCGCACGCCCGGCGCACTCCCTTGCCGCCATAGCGCTTCGCATCGAGATCGCGTTTCTCGACCGCCTCGTGCTTGCCGGTGGACGCGCCCGAGGGGACAGCGGCGCGGCCGAAACTGCCATCCTCCAGCGTCACATCGACTTCGACCGTGGGATTGCCGCGCGAATCGAGGATTTCGCGCGCGTGAATATCGACGATGGCGGTCATTCTACGTACCTTTGTGGCGGCTCGTCCGGCGGTGTAGGAAGCCGTTACGGCGTGGGCAAGCGAAGGAACCTGCGCGCGAAAATCTCGTTCAGCCCCCGCAACTCCCAGCAAGGATTTTCCCCATGGTAACGCAGGACAACAGCTTCGGCGGCGAAACGACCGCACCGGGCATCGATACTGGCGGCACCCTCGATACCGTCGCGAGCCGTTCGGCGGACGGGGCGCA
>JBBQJX010000333.1:0-2648 GCA_038326295.1 Sphingomonadales bacterium | reverse complement strand
ATCGACCATCGGCGAGCGCGGGCAGGCGATCGGTGCGGTTGGCCGCGCCTTCGGAGTGGGTGACATCGAGGATGACCGCGCTCGTGCGCGCGAGCAGCCCTTCGGCGAGCGCCGCGAGCGTTGCCGCATCGACCGGACCCGCGATCGGATACGCCCCGGGCTTGCGCACCGCGCCGCCGACGCTGACCGAATTCTCGATCAGCACGGGCAACAGCTCGGGCTCTTCCTGGAAGACGACCGGGCAGGTGATATCGTTTTCGGAGCCATCGGTTGCGCGCGAGGCTGCGCCGATCCCGCTGGTGCCGACATCGCGGGCTCCGGCGAGCTGGCGATCCGCCGCGAGCGAGGAGCGCTGCGCGAGCGCCGCCCCCACTGCGGCGACCTGGCCGCCGGAGGCCGTGAAGGCGGCGCGCGTGACGACGCTGTAGCGTGCCGACTGCGTATCGCGCACCAGCGCCTCAAGCCGCTCGAGCGGACGGCAGCCCGGCTGGGGATTGGGCCGGCCGAGCGCGATCGAGCGCACCGCGACACGGTTGATGAACTCGGCGTCCGACTGGGCGAAGATATAGACGCGGTCCTCGCCGCGCAGTGCGAACGGCGCGCGCCCGCTGAGCGCGGCAGCGAGATCGACGGGTACGAAGCGCCGCGCGCCCGTGGCGAGATCGGCGCGGATGACGATCGCGAGCGGGAGGTAGGTCTCGCCGCGCAGATCCTGAAGCTCGCCCACCAGATCGCGCATGGTGGGCGTGGCAGTGAGCGGGCGGGGGCCCGGGTTGAGGACGTAACCGCGCAGCAGCACGCGGCCGATGGCACCGCCCGCCGAGCCGGCGATGACCTGGACGGCATCGCCCGCGATCAGGCGCGTGCCGATCTGCGTGCCGCGCAGAAAGACTTCGGAACCGTCCGCCTCGATCCGGCTGATCGAGACCTTGCTGCCGCGGGGACGCACTGCGCCGCCGGCATAATCGAGGAGTTGGCCGACGCTGGCAGGGCCGCGAAGCTCGTAGATCGCGGGGCGCGCGACGCCGCCCGCGATGGCGACGGTGGGGCCGAGGACGGGGACGATGACGCGGTCCCCCTCGCGAAGCCGAACGCTTGTCGAGGAGCCGATGCCGAGCAGGCCATAGAGATCGACCTCGAACGTGCCGCCCGCGCGCACGACGCGGACATGGCGCAGCGAGCCGGTGCGACGGACACCGCCCGCCTGGGAGATGGCAGCGGCGATGTCCGCAAGGCTGGTCAGCTGGTAGGCTCCGGGCGCGCCGACCTCACCGCCGACGAATACCGAAATCGCGCGAACCTGACCCACCGTCGCATTGACGTCGGTGCCAAGCAGCGTGCGCCGCGTGGAGGCGGCGAGCTCGCCGCGCACCGAGGACAGCGTGCGCCCGGCGGCGCGGATCGGCGGGAGCTGGCCGATGACGAGCCGCCCCTCGCGATCGACCCGCGCGCTCTGGCTGCCCGGTGTGGCACCCTGGAAGCTGACGATCAGCTCGTCGCCGACACCCAGCACATAATCGCCGCCGAGTGCGCCGGTCAGCGGCGCGCCCGAGGGCGAGGAGCGGAAGAGATCGTAGCCGAACTGGCGCAGCGTGCTATCACCGAGGCGCTGCTGATATTCACGCTCGATGGGCGAGAGCGGTGCGATCGTTGCAAGCTCCGCCTGCGAGCGCGCACGGCGGACCGCGAGTTCCTCAGCCGTGCTTTCGCCAGCCTGCAGCGACCGGCCGCGTTCATCCGCGACCGCGCCCGCCGCGCGCGCATTATCCAGCTGCGCCCCCGGGTTGGGGACGCCGACGCCGAGTGTCGACTGGAGCGCCTGCAGCGTGCGTGGATCGATGCTGGGCGTCTGCGCGCGCGCAGGGAGGCCGGACAGCAGCGAAAGCGCCAGCAGCGCGAACGCCGCCGTGCGCGGGCGAAGCCCCGCCCGCCCTGAACGGCATCGCACCTCGCCGACCTCGCTTCCCCGAAACACACGGCCGCGCTTAGGCGGCCGACCTTTGGGCGTCAATCTTGGGCGCGGTTCGTCCGCCCGGACGGCTGCGTCACCGCCGCCACGACCAGCGCATCGGCGCGACCCAGATCGTAGGCGCGCATATCCCGACCAACGTAAAACTTAAAATCGACATGGTTCGACTGCGGGGTCATCGTCCCCGTCCCGCCCGAACCGATCGGAGCGAACAGCATGAGACCAGCGGCGATCGCGAGAGTAGTGGCAGTTCGCATCTCAAGCCCACGTTGTCGAACGGATTATCCCGCGTATAAAACGAGTTACGTGCGGGATGGTTGCACCCTGCCACCGCTGCATAGCGCATTTCGCTGCACTGCACCACCCAATGATGCGCCGCAGCAACGATCAGGCGTTCGACGGGCGTCCGCGCGCGAGATCGGCATAATCGGCGCGCAGCTGGCGACCGAGTTCGCCCACCTCGAAAGTCCATGGGCCGATCGAGCGAATCGGCGTCACCTCCGCCGCGCTGCCGGTGAGGAACGCGCCCTCGAAGCTCTCGAGTTCCTCGGGCCAGATCGCGCGCTCGGTGACGGTGACGCCGCGACGGCGCGCGAGATCGATGACGCTGCGGCGCGTGATGCCATCGAGGAAACAATCGGGGGTGGGGGTGTGAAGCGCGCCGTCCTGCACGAAAAAG
>JBBQJX010000332.1:0-2649 GCA_038326295.1 Sphingomonadales bacterium | reverse complement strand
ATCGACAGCCCGTACGAGGCCCCGACCGATCCCGAAATCCGCATCGACACGACCGCGCTCAGCGCCGAACAGGCGGCCGAGCGGATCGTGGAAGCGCTGCTCGGCTGAGCCGCCGCGCGCTTCCTCCGCACGCGTCTTCGGGTTAAGCGCTGATCCATGGAGACAGGCGGGGTCGGCACGGCGGGAGGCACGCGGGTTTTCCTGAGTTATGCGCGGCCCGATGCGGCGCGCGCGCACGCGCTGGCGGACATCCTCGAAGCGCGGGGGTTCGCCTTGTGGTGCGATCGCCAGATCGAGGGCGGTGCCGTCTTCGCCGCCGAGATCGAGGCGGAATTGGCGGCCGCCGACGCGGTGCTGGTCCTCTGGTCCGAAGCGGCGGTGCGCTCGGACTGGGTGCGCGACGAAGCCGCGGTCGGCCGCGACAAGGGGCGGCTGGTGCCCGCGCGGCTCGACAAGGCGCCGCCGCCGATCGGCTTTCGGCAACATCAGTCAATCGATCTTTCGGGATGGACGGGCGCGCCGGACGATCCCGCGCTCGAACGCCTGGCGCACGCGCTGAGCCGGACGGGCGCGGGCCAGCCCCACACGCACGATCCGGCGACCGCCGCGCGCCACCCGGTGCCGTGGGGGCTGGGCGCGGCGGGGCTGGCGGGCGTGGCGGCGGTGGCGGGGATGATCGCGTGGCACCCGTGGCGTGCCGCGCCGCGCGCGCCGCCGATGCCCACGGTGGCGGTGTTGCCGTTTGAGGATATGTCCAACACGCCCGATGGGCGCGCCTTTTCCGAAGGCGTTGCCGAGGAAATCCTGAACCTCATCGCGCGCGATCCGGGTATCCACGTGCTCGGCCGCACTTCGTCGGCGATGCTGGCCGCGAATGCGGGCGATCCGAGGCGGATCGAGCGCGATCTGGGTGTGACGCATCTGCTGGAGGGGAGCGTGCGCAGCGCGCCGGGGCGCGTGAAGGTGGGCGTGCGGCTGGTGGCGCTGCCCGGCGACCGATCGGTGTTCGCGCAGCAGTTCGATCGGCAGCTGACCGACATCTTTGCGGTGCAAAGCGAGATCGGCCAGGCGGTCGCGGCGCGGTTGGGGGGCGCGCTCGGGCCGAAGGCGGCGGCGGGCGGGGCGACGGGCGCGCCGCGCACGACGCCCGAGGTTTACACGCGCTGGCTGGCGGCGCGGCAGCTGCTGCGGACGCGCCAGCCCGCCGAGATGGCGCGCGCGCAGGCGTTGCTGACCGAGGCGATCAAGGCCGATCCGAACTATGCCCCGGCCTTCGCGGGGCTGGCCGAAGTCTCGGTGCTGCTCGCGGCGGATCAGTATGGGCAGGTGCCGGTGTCCCGGGCGATCGCGGCGGCGCGCGGCTATGCGGCGCGGGCGGCAGCGCTTGCGCCCGATCTGGCCGAGTCGCGCGCGGCGCTGGGGATGGCGGCGATCGAGGCGGGCGAGGGTGCGCAGGCGGTCGACGAGTTCCGCCGCGCGGTCGCGCTCGATCCGCACCGGGTGGAGACGCTGAACTGGCTGGGGTATGCGCTCAACCAGACAGGCGAGCTGACCGAGGCCGCCAAAGTCATGCGCCAGGCGGTGGCGCTCGAGCCGCTGTGGTTCCGCCCGCGCGTGACGGCGATGTACACGCTGCACCTGATCGGCGCGGACGCCGAGATCGCGGCGATGGCGCAGAGCTTCGTGGCGATCGCACCCGATCCGCTCGCGGCGGACCGGGTGAATATGGCGGCGGCGCTGCAGCTTGGCCGGAACGCCGAAGCGGCGACGATCGCGGCGCGTCTGCTCGCGACCAGTCCGGGCGATCCGCAGGCGGTGGAAACGCTGTCGACCGTTGGCACCAATCTCTACCGGTTCGATCTCGCTTTCAAAACGCTGGGCAGTCCGGCGTCCATCTTCGGCGATCTGTTGCGCGGCGATCCGGCAGGCGCCGCCGCGCGTGCCGTGAAAATGGGTCCGGCGATCTGGCAGTCGAACGAGGACCGCTATTACGGCGTGACGGCGTTGGGCGCGCGCGCGAACTGGGCGGGTCTGGTGGCGTTGTACGACGCACAGCGCAGCACGCCCGAACGCTGGCTCGGGACGACGACGGACATCAATCTGCTCGACGTGGCGCCGATGGTGGCGCTGGCGCTCGACCACGAGGGGCGGGCGGGGGAGGCGCGCAGGTTGCGCGCGCAGACTGCTTCACGGTTGCGCTTCCTCGAGCAGCGCGGCTTGTCCCAGGTTTCATCGGCGTGGCTGTGGGCGGTGCTGCTGGCCGGGACCGATCGGGCGAGCGCGATCCGTCGGCTGGATCTGGGCTCGGCGGGGGGCAACCCGGCACTGATATGCGCCGGACCCACCCACCTCGACCGATCGCCCGAACTGGCGGCGCTGGCGAGCGATCCACGCTTCAAAGCGCTGGTGGTCCGCTGCGATCGCTGGGCGCAGAACCAGCGCGACGCGCTGGCGAAAGCTGGGTTGTAGGCCGGGATCAGCCCGGCGGGTTATTGCCGCCCGTTGGAGGAGGCGGAGGCGGAGCCGGCGGTGCCGGCGGGGGCACAGGCGCCGCGGGGACCGCCGAGTCAGCGCTCGGGTGACTGGATCCATGCATCGTGCAAGCCGCCGACGCGACCACCGCGACGGCGCCCAGGAGAGCCATGAGCC
>JBBQJX010000331.1:0-2660 GCA_038326295.1 Sphingomonadales bacterium | reverse complement strand
CAAGGCCCGGTCACCGCACTCGCGGTGGCCGGGTCTTGCATTTTGGAGGCAAGCGCGCGACCACTTTGCCGAGTCGCGCGTTCTGGCGGGACTGTTTTTCCAAGGAGATCGAACATGGGTCGTATCGTAACGCTGGCGCTGCTCGTTTCGGGCCTCGCGGTTGCGGGCTGCAATACCGTAGCGGGTGCGGGCAAGGATGTGAGCTCGGCGGGCAAGGCTGTCACCAAGACCGCGGACAAGACCGGCGCGAAGTAAGCGGGGATTCAGCCTGCCCGGCGTAGGCGCGGGGCAGGCGTTTTCCGCGAAGGGTTCGGACCGATGCGTTTGTTGATGCTGACCGCCGCGTTTGCGGCGGGGCTCTCCCTGGCTGCATGCAATACGATGGCAGGTCTGGGCAAGGATGTGAGCTCGGCAGGCGACGCGGTTTCCAATTCGGCGGACAAACATAAATAGGGTCTTTGGCTTTAATTCGTCATAACATCATCGGCTCGCGACGTAACCGAGCGCGCTATCGCGCCATTTGCTTGACTGTTCACGCATCGCGCGTGACAATCGCGCCATACTCAAATGGCTGAGGCGGCGGTGAACGGATTATCCGAAATGTTGGCGATTACCGGGCCGCTCGCAATCGCTCTCGGCACGCAAGCGCCATATTGCACGTTGGCACCGCTCCATGGCTGAACGCTCTTTCGCGCGCGAGGTCGAGCGACTGCGGCTGGGCGCGGGAGACATGTTCCATGGCGAGGGCATCCTCGCGGTCACCAAGGCGCTGCTGCAATCGGGTGTCAGCTACGTCGGCGGCTATCAGGGCGCGCCGATCAGCCATTTGATGGACGTGTTCGCCGACGCGGACCCGTTGCTGCGCGAACTCGGCATCCATTTCGAACAGTCCGCGTCCGAGGCGACGGCGGCGGCGATGCTGGCCGCGAGCGTCAACTACCCGTTGCGCGGCGCGGTCACGTGGAAATCGACCGTGGGCACCAATGTGGCGAGCGACGCGCTGGCAAACGTGGCGAGCGGCGGCGTCACCGGCGGCGCGCTGGTGATCGTGGGCGAGGATTATGGCGAGGGCTCCAGCATCATGCAGGAGCGCAGCCATGCGTTTGCGATGAAGTCCCAGATCTGGCTGCTCGATCCAAGGCCCAATCTTGGCCACATCGTCGATATGGTGGAGCATGGCTTCCGCCTGTCCGAGGCATCGAACACGCCGGTCATGCTCGAACTGCGCATCCGCGCGTGCCACATGACGGGCAAGTTCGCCGCGAAGGATAATGTCCGGCCCGCCTTCACCTTGCGCGATGCAATGGACGCGCCGGTGCGCGATGCCGACCGGATCGTGCTGCCGCCCGCCAACTTCCAGCACGAGCAGGAGAAGATCGCGCGCCGCTGGCCCGCCGCACTCGATTATATTCGCGCGAATGGGCTGAACGAGCGGTTCGGGCCGGAAGAGGGCGAACTGGGCGTCATCGTCCAGGGCGGGCTGTTCAATACCCTCGCGCGCACGATGGAGCTGGCTGGGCTGGCGGATGGGTTCGGCGCGCTGGGGCTGCCGGTGCTGGTGCTTAATGTCACCTATCCGCTGGTGGACGACGAGATCGTCAGGTTTTGCGCAGGCAAGCGCGCGGTGCTGATCGTGGAGGAGGGGCAGCCCGCGTTCCTCGAAGACGCGATCGGCGCGGCGTTGCGGCGTGCCGATGTGAACGCGGCGATCGTCGGTAAGGGCGCGTTGGCGGTGGCGGGCGAATATACGGGCGCGGTGGTCAAGGCTGGGCTGGACGCGTTCCTGGCCGAACATGGCGGACGCGCGCTGCCCGTGCCAACGCCGCCACCCGCGCTGAGAATGGCGGATGTGCCCGCGCGTCCGGCGGGCTTCTGCACGGGTTGCCCCGAGCGCCCCGTGTTCACCGCGATGAAGCTGCTGATGCGCGAACTCGGCCCCTTCCACGTCAGTTGCGATATCGGCTGCCACCTCTTCAGCATCCTGCCGCCCTTTAACATTGGCAACACCACGATGGGCTATGGGCTCGGCTGGGCAGGCGCGGCGGCGTTTAACGTGGAGGGGGCGAAGCGCACGATCAGCGTGATGGGCGATGGCGGCTTCTGGCATAACGGGCTGACGAGCGGCGTTGGCAACGCGGTCTTCAACAAGTCCGACAATGTGCTCGTGATCGTGGACAATGGCTATTCGGCCGCGACCGGCGGGCAGGACATCCTTTCGTCGAAGAATGCGCCCGCCACGCGCAGCGGCCACCACCGGATCGAGGATGCGGTGCGCGGTGTGGGGGTGGAATGGGTCCGCACGGTCGAGACCTACCGGATCAAGCAGTTCAAGGCGGCACTGCGCGAGGCGCTGACGACCCCCGAACGCGGCCCCAAGGTGATCATCGCGGCGGGCGAGTGCATGCTCAACCGCCAGCGGCGCGAGAAGCCGCTGTTCACGGCGGCGGTCAAGGCGGGCGAGCGCCGGGTGCGCGCGCGCTTTGGCGTCGATCCCGATGTGTGCACGGGCGATCACAGCTGCATCCGGCTTTCGGGCTGCCCCTCGCTCACCATCGCGCCCAACCCCGATCCGCTGCGCGAGGACCCGGTCGCGGCTGTGGCGAACGATTGCGTCGGCTGCGGCGTCTGCGGCGAGGTCGCGCACGCAGCGATCCTGTGTC
>JBBQJX010000330.1:0-2688 GCA_038326295.1 Sphingomonadales bacterium | reverse complement strand
CCGGCGCCGCGAGATGTTCGGGGACGCGCAGATCGATGACCAGCAGGGTGATCGCGATGGCGAAGACCGCGTCCGAAAAGAAGACGAGCCGGTCCAGACTGTGGCGTTCGCGGGCCGTGGAGTGGTGCGGGGCGGGATCGGGCTGCATGGCCCTGTTGTAGCCGCAACGTCCACCGGGGGAAGCGGGGTTGACGGCCCCCTCCCCCGCCGCCCATCCGCTTCACATGCGCTTCCAGTCCGATAATGCCGCCGCCGTGTGTCCCGAGGTTTTGGCGGCGGTGATGGCGGTCAATGTTCCCGGCCACGCCTATGATGCGGATGCATGGTCGGCGCGGCTGGATGGGGTGCTCTCGGACTGGTTCGAGGCCCCGGTACGCGCGTTCGCAGTCGGCACGGGCACGGCGGCAAACGCGCTGGCGCTTTCCGCGATGTGCCCGTCGTGGGGGGCGGTCCTGTGCGAGCGATACGCGCACATCAACACCGACGAGTGCGGGGCGATCCAGTTCTATGGCGGCGGGTTGCCGCTGCGGCCGGTGGCGGGGGCGCACGGCAAGCTGAGCGCCCAGGCGCTGGTGGACGAAATCGCGCGGTTGCGCGGCGACGTGCACGAAAGCCCGGTGCGCGCGCTCAGCCTCAGCCAGGCGACCGAAAGCGGGACGGTGTACACGCCGGACGAGATCGCCGCGCTGACCGGACCGGCGCGCGCGCGCGGGTGGCGGGTGCATATGGATGGCGCGCGGTTTGCCAATGCGCTGGTGCATCTGGGCTGTTCGCCCGCCGACATCACCTGGCGCGCGGGGGTAGATGCGCTGTCGATGGGGTGCATCAAGAATGGTGGCATGGGGGCAGAAGCGCTGGTGCTGTTCGATACGCGCCTCGCCGAGGAGGTGAGCTTCCGCCGCAAGCGTGCGGGACAGGTGCCGTCCAAGGGGCGGTTTCGTGCAGCCGAGCTGATCGGCACGATCGAGAGCGGCGCATGGGAGCGCAATGCGGCGGCGGCGAATGCGGGCGCGGCTCGGCTCGGCGCGGCGGCGGGGGCGCGGCTGCTGCATCCCGTTCAAGCCAACGAAATGTTCGCAAATCTGGGCACGGACGGCGCGGCACGGCTGCGCGCACAAGGGTTCGAGTTTTACGATTGGGGGCCGGACGGGCCGGGCGCGGCGCGGCTGGTCGTGGCGTGGGACACGCGGCCCGAACATATCGATGCGCTCGCACACGCGCTGGCGGCGCTGTGACGCGCAGCCAGGCGCTGCGGTTTGCCGCCGTGGTGCTGATCTGGGGGCTGACGTGGCGGGTGATCGCCGATCAGGTGAGCGGGCCGGTGCCGCCGATCTGGTCGGTTGGGTATCGTTTCCTCGGTGCCGGGGCGGCACTGGCGGCGGTGGTCGCCGCAACCGGCGGGCCTCTGCGACTGAACGCGCGCGGGCACCTGTTTGCGCTCGGCGTGGCGCTGGCGCAATTCGTGCTCAACTTCAATTTCGTTTACGCGGCTGAGCGGCACATCACGAGCGGTCTGCCGGCGGTGGTGTTCGCACTGCTGGTGGTGCCCAACAGCGTGTTCTCGGCCATCTTCCTGCGGCACCGGTTGTCGCCACGAGTGGGCATCGGCGCGTTGCTGGGGATCGCGGGCGTGGGGCTGCTGTTCCACGATGAACTGATGCGCCCCGGCGCGCTCGGTGGCGGCGCGGCGCTGGGCCTCGGGCTGACGGCGCTCGCGGTGCTGTGCGCCAGTGTCGCGAATGTGATGCAGGCCACCCGTGCGGGGCATGCGCAGCCGCCGCTGACGATGCTGGCGCATGCGATGCTGTATGGCGGCGCGGCCGATGCGGTGTTCGCATGGGCAACAACGGGCGCGCCGGTGCTGCCCGCCAGCGCGCGCTACTGGGCGGGGGTTGCGTATCTGGCGCTGTTCGGCAGCGCGGTTGCGTTCGCGGTGTATTTCAAGCTGATCCGCGAGATCGGACCGCCACGTGCGGCTTATACCAGCCTCGCCATCCCGTTCGTGGCGATGACGGTTTCCACGCTGAGCGAAGGTTATCGCTGGACGCCTTACGCGATCGCGGGCGGGCTGCTTGCGGCGACCGGGATCGCGATCGCGATGCGGCCGGGGCGTGCATGACCGACATCGTGATCGTGATCGCACGCGCGGACAATGGTGCGATCGGCAATGCGGGGGGGCTCCCGTGGCGGCTGCCCGCCGATCTAAAGCGGTTCAAGGCGCTGACGCTGGGGAAGCCTGTGCTGATGGGGCGGCGCACGTGGGACGCGATCGGGCGACCGCTGCCGGGGCGGCGCAATCTGGTGATGACGCACGATCCGGCGTGGGCGGCGGAGGGGGCCGAGAGGGTAGGAAGCCTCGACGAGACATTGGTGCGCGTGGCGGGCGCTGGCGAGTTGATGGTGATCGGTGGGGCTCAACTGTGTGCTTTGGCGATGCCGCGCGCGACGCGCATCGAACTGACGCAGGTGAACGCGCGGCCCGAGGCGGACACTTTTCTGATCGCGCCCGATCCGGCAGACTGGCGTGAGACTTGGCGCGAGGAACATTCCGCCGCGCCGGACCGCCCGGCTTATGCGTTCATTCGATTGGAACGGGTGCGACTCGCCTAAAAAGGCCGTACGCGGGCGGTAGCGATACCAAATCAACGCTTGTTTTTACCGCATAAACGTCGCCATGGTGCGCTGCAC
>JBBQJX010000329.1:0-2743 GCA_038326295.1 Sphingomonadales bacterium | reverse complement strand
GTGGTTCCACCGCAACATCATGAGCGAGTGCATGGGCCTGATCCACGGCACCTACGACGCCAAGGCCGAAGGCTTCGCGCCCGGCGGCTTGTCGCTCCACAACATGATGTCGGGCCACGGACCCGATGCCGCCACGTGGCGCGCCGCGAGCGACGCGGTGCTCGCGCCGCGCAAGATCGAGGACACGATGGCCTTCATGGTGGAAAGCTGCTGGCCCTTTCGCCCCACCGCCCACGCGCTCGCCACCGCGCAGCCCAATTACGACGCGGTCTGGCAGGGCTTTCCAAAAGCGGTCGTGCCCCTGTGACCCCCGCCGGCGTGTCGCGCTGCCCGCTCTGCCGCAAGCCAGCCGCCGCCGCGCACAGCCCGTTCTGCAGCCAGGGTTGCCGCGACCGCGATCTGCTCGCCTGGCTGGGCGAAGCCTACTCCGTCCCCGCGCCGCCCGGCGACGGGGACGCCGAGACGCTGGACACCGCGCCCCCGCATTCGCTATAGCGCCCGGCTCGCGGCGATGCCGTGCCCGGGTAGCTCAGGGGTAGAGCAGGGGATTGAAAATCCCCGTGTCGGTGGTTCAAATCCGCCCCCGGGCACCATCGCGCCGCGATGCGATCATGGCGCTTAGCGCACGCGAGAGGACCGCCACGCCGCGAATCTGTTCGCGTAACGAGAGAGCGATGATCGGCCCTGCGTCGGTCTTGTTGACGTCGACCACGTAGATGCGTCCGTCGCCATCGCGCAGGATATCGAGCCCGCACCAGTCCGCGCCCATCGCACGTGTGAAGCGGCCGATCGCAGCGATCTCGTCCGGGCTGAACACGGCGAGCGGGTCCAGCGTGCGCACCGAAATGTTCGGCGGAAGGAAGCGCCGCTCGGGCGCGCGCCGTTTTTCCCAGACAATCACGGGGCGGTGATCGATACAGTGCGTGCGCAGATCGTAGGCGAAACCGTCGTCTCGCACCGTTTCGATCATGCGCTGGTAGGTGAACCCCGGGTGCGGCTCGAGCGGGCACTGCACGATCCGCCCGTCATGCGTGCCATTGGCCTCGGACTTCTCCACCGCCGGGCCGGTCCAGCGGCGTGGATCGAGAGCGAGGGGGTAACCGAACGCAGCTTCGAAGGCGGTCGCCACCCGGCTTTTGGAGATGTCCGTGCACGCGCCGTTGATCGCTGGGAGGCCGTGCGCATCGAGTGCGCGGGTGTGGGTGGCGTCCTCGAACAGAAAAGCCACGTCCGCCCCAGCCGGTTCGACGGTGGTGCGCATTCCTCCCAGGATGGCGGCCGCCTGCACCAGATAGCGCGAATGCGGCACCTGCGGCGCGAACCAGATCGTCGGCGCGGCGGGGCGCGTCAGCCGCGTCCACGCACCGATCAGGCGGATGCATAGCTGAAAACGCCACCAGACCAGCAGCTCGATCAGCAGCCACCGGTCGATTGCCGCAGAATTGCCCGTCTTGCGCAGCGTGACGCGGCCACGATGGATCTGGAACTCGCCGATGGCAAAGCCGGGAAGTCGTGCAGCGCGCGAGGGGACGGCAGCGCTTCGCGCATCGTCGAAGGCAAGGGTGGCGATCGCGCTGGCTCCGGTCGGGGGGATGTCGAATGACGCACAAAAAACGATCATGGAAAGGCTACGCCCGCGCAAGGGCCGCCGCATTTTGACCCGCGCGCGCGGATCGCCCAAGCTCGCACGCATGAGCCGTCCGCCCCGCCGTCAGCGCATCGAACTGGGCGGGGTAACCGCCTGGAAGCTCGGCGGGCCGGGCTATCTGGCGGACGTCTATTATCACTTGATGCTGATCGGCTGGCCCAAATTCTTCGGTCTTGCGGCCGGGCTGTTCGTCGGTGTCAATCTGCTCTTCGGTCTGATCTACGCAGCCCTTCCCGGATCGATCGCGGGGGCGCGACCGGGATCGCTCACCGATGGCTTTTTCTTTTCGGTCGATACGCTCGCGACGGTGGGCTACGGCGCGATGGCCCCCGCCACGCCGCTCGGCCACAGCATCGCCGCGCTGGAGATCATGGCAGGCCTGTTCCTTACCGCCACGCTGACCGGCCTCGTGTTCGCGCGCTTCGCCCGCCCGCGCGATGCGATCCTGTTCAGCCGGGTGGCGGTCGTCACGCCGCATTTCGGCCGCCCGGCGCTGATGGTGCGCATCGTGACCTCGCGGCCGCGCCCGCTTGCCGACGTGCGCGCGCAGATGATCCTGCTCGAGGCAACGCTGACGCCGGACGGCCGCCCCTTCCGCCGCTTCGTCGAACTGCCGCTCATCCGCCCCGTCAATCCGATGATGCAGGGGGCGTGGACGGTGATACACGAAATCGAGGAGGGCGGTGCGCTCCAACGCGTGCTGGCCGAGTGCGCCGAACTGCGCATCATGATCACCGTCAACGGCCTCGATACGCTGCTCGCGGTACCCACGTTCGGCGGCCACACTTACCGCGACGCCGACATTCGTATCGGTCAGCGCTTCGCCGAGATTGTCAGCGATGCCTCGGGCACGCTCGAATTCGATCTCACGCGATTGCATGAGACCGAGGCGGACGGCGCATAAGCACCGCCGCGCTTAAGCGTCCTTCCATCCCGGCGTGTGCGCGCCCGGCATCGGCGGAAGGCCGATCGGGGGCGCATCGGGGCTCATTTCGCCCACTTCGACGATGCCCTTGGCGAGGTTGGAATTCTGCCGCGCGTAAGCGAAGTAGACCACGAGCCCCACCGCCAGCCAGCCGCCGAAGACCATCTTCG
>JBBQJX010000328.1:0-2783 GCA_038326295.1 Sphingomonadales bacterium | reverse complement strand
GTCGCGTCGATCGCGGCGATGGTCGACGCGGTGGTGGCGCGGCACGGCATCGATCCGGCGCGCGTGTTCGTCACGGGCCTGTCGGCGGGCGGCGCGATGGCGGGCGCGATGCTCGCGACCTATCCCGAGATGTTTGCGGGCGGCGCTATAGTGGCGGGGCTGGCTTACGGCGTGGCGAGCGATGTGGGTTCGGCGGTGCGCGCGATGCACGCGGCGCCCAGAGGCGACGCGGTGGCGCTGGCGGGGCGGGTGCTCGGCGCGAGCGCGCACACCGGGCCGTGGCCGCGCCTTTCGGTGTGGCATGGCGATGGCGATCGGACGGTGGTGCCGGCGAATGCGGACGCGATCGTGCGTCAGTGGGTGGGCGTGCGCGGTCTTCCCGCGACGCCCGACCGCGAGGATGCGGGGGCGGGATACAGGCGTCGGCTGTGGCTGGACGGTCGCGGTCGCCCAGCGATCGAGGAATGGCGCATCGCGGGGATGGGCCACGGCACGCCGGTGGGCGAGGGCACCGGGACGGCGGGGCCCTTCATGCTCGACGTGGGGCTGTCATCGACGCGGCGGATCGCGGCGTTCTGGGGGATCGCGCCCGTGGTGCCAATGGTGACGCGTCGCGCCGCCGAGGCGGCTCCGCCTCCGCCCCCCCGGCGGACGCGACGGCTGACGCCCGAGCCGCTCGAAAGCGCGCGCGCCCCCGCCGGGGTGTCGCGCGTGATCGAGGACGCGCTGCGCAAGGCGGGGCTGATGAAATGAAAGTGCGTCCGCTCGCCGATGGAACAGGGCTTTAGCGCGGCAGATGCGCGGCGTAGGTGGGCGGGCGGCGGCGGTGGGTGGCCTGTTCGTAAGCATAGCCCAACGCGAGCAAATCGGCTTCGGACCACGCTGGTCCCATGAACGATAGCCCGACGGGCAGACCCTCGACCTGCCCCATCGGCACGGTCAGGTGCGGCGTGCCCGCGATCGCCGCCAGATTGCCCGCACCGCCATCGCCGGTGTGATCGCCCATGACAAGATCGGTGACCCAGGCGGGGCCGTTGGTGGGGGCGACGAGGGCACGGGTGCGGGTTTCGCGCAGCATGCGCTCGATCCCGTCCGCGCCCGCCGCGCGCAGGCTGTCGGCGCGCGCCTTGATGTAGGCGGGATCGGTGAGGCCTCTGGTGGCCTGTGCCTGGACGAACAGCTCCTGATCGAACCAGCGCATCTCGCGCGCGGCGTCGGCGGTGTTGAAGGCGATGAGATCGGCGAGCGTGCGATAGGGGGTGCGCGTGGTGGCGAGATAGGCGGGCATGTCCGCCTTGAGTTCGGTCAACAGCACGGTCAGCTCGGCCTTGCCGAGATCGTCCAGCTCCTTGAATTCCTTGATGTCGATAAGTTCCGCGCCTTGGCCGCGCAGATCGGCGAGCGCGGCCTCGAACACGGCGGCGACGTGAGGATCGGTACCCACCGCGAAGCGCAGCACGCCGATGCGCACGCCGCGCAGCGCATCGGGGCGCAGACGGGCGGTATAATCGGTGCGGTGCGCGTCTGTCTGGGCGGTGGCGGGATCGGCGCGATCGGTCCCCGCGATCGCGCCGAGCAGGATCGCGGCATCGCGCACGCTGCGCGCCATCGGGCCGGGAGTATCCTGGCTGTGGCTGATGGGCACGACCCCGGTACGGCTGACGAGGCCCACCGTTGGCTTCAACCCGACCAGGCCGTTGATCGCCGAAGGACAGGTGATCGAGCCATCGGTCTCGGTGCCGATCGCTGCGGCGGCGAGGCTGGCGGCAATCGCCGCACCGCTGCCCGAACTCGATCCGCACGCGTTGCGGTTCAGCGCATAGGGGTTGCGCGTCAGCCCGCCGACCGCGCTCCAGCCGCTGCTGGAGCGGGTGGAGCGGATGTTGGCCCATTCGCTGAGGTTGGTCTTGCCGAGGATCACGGCCCCGGCGGCGCGGAGGCGGGCGACAAGCGGCGCGTCGCGCGCGGGCACGTTTCCGGCGAGCGCAAGGCTGCCCGCCGTGGTGGGGACGCCTGCGGTATCGATATTGTCCTTGATCAGGATGGGCAGGCCGTGGAGCGCGCCGCGAGGTTGGGTGCGGGGTTGTGCGTCGAGCCGGGTGGCCTGCGCGAGCGCGGAGGGATCGAGCGCGATGATGCTGTTCAGCGCCGGGCCCGCCTTGTCGATGCGCGCGATGCGCGCCTGATAGGCGCGCACGAGCGTGGCGGACGGGATGCGGGTGAGCGCATCGAAGCCGCGCTCCTCGACCTGGACACTTTGCGTGCGGGCGAGCGGGGGCGGGGCGAGCGTCAGCCCGGCAAGCGCGGGCGCGGCGAAGACGATGGCGAGGGCGAGGCGGGTGCGCATTGCTTGGCTCCGGGTGGGCGTCGGCCGAGCCTAGCGATCCCGCACGCGGCGTCCACGGCGACAAAAGGGCTTGCGCGCGCGCGCGCGCGCCGCAACGGGTGCGCATGGACCTCGCCCGCTTTCCCCGCCGCCGCTACACGCCGTTCCAGACCCCGCTCGAACCCGCGCTGCGGATGTCGGCCGCGCTCGGCATCGATCTGTGGTTCAAGCGCGACGATCAGCTCGGGCTGGCGGGCGGCGGCAACAAGACGCGCAAGCTGGAATTTCTGGTGGCGGACGCGCTCGCGGGCGGCGCGGACATGCTCATCACCACGGGTGCCCCCCAGAGCAACCATGCGCGGCTGACTGCGGCGGCCGCCGCGAAGGAGGGGCTGCGCTGCCGCCTGCTGATCGAGGAGCGCGTGCCGGGGAGCTATGACGCGCACGCGCCGGGGAA
>JBBQJX010000327.1:0-2799 GCA_038326295.1 Sphingomonadales bacterium | reverse complement strand
TCCGTCGCCGCCGCGATCCTTGCCGCCGTGCCCGGACAAGACAAGACGCAGGACCGCCCGCACTCGGGCGTCCACGGTTCCTCCACGCTGATCGCCTCGCGCAACCCCCAGGGCGCCGAGGCGAACTGGAAGCCCGTAATGGCGTTCCTGGCGCACGCGTTACGGTGACATCGGCCGTGCGAGCGCCCATGTAGGCGGCGATGCAGTCCCACGCCCATGTCGTCCCCGCCGACGACGAACCCAAACAGCCCGCCGATCTGAAAACGCTCCGGCGCTTCCTCCCCTATCTGTGGCCCAAGGGCGAACCGGCGCTGCGCGTGCGCGTGGTCGTCAGCCTGATCTTCGTGCTGATGGCCAAGATCGTTACGCTCTCGATGTCCTACCTGTACTCGGGCGCGATCGACCGGATGACCAGCCACGGCCGCGCGGGCTGGGCGTTGGCCGCCGCGCTGGTCGCCGCCTATGCGGGCGCACGCTTCATGGGCGTGCTGTTCGATAACATCCGCAACGCCATTTTCGAACGCGTCGGCCAGACCGCGGCAGGCAAGCTCGGCTCGGACGTGTTCGCCCACGTCCAGCGCCTGTCGCTCCGCTACCACCTCGAGCGCCGCACGGGCGAACTTACCCGCATCTTCGATCGCGGCACCAAATCGATCGACGAGATGCTCTACTTCATTTTCTTCAACATTTTCCCCACCATCTTCGAACTCGCCGCCATCAGCGTCATCTTCTACTCGCGACTCGGCTGGCCCATCGTGGCCGCGACCGTGGTGATGGTGATCGCCTACGTCACCTTCACCCAGTGGGTGACCGACAAGCGCAACATCGCACGCCGTGAGATGACCGACGCGGATAACCGCACCAGCGGCCGCGCGGTCGATGCGTTGCTCAATTACGAGACGGTCAAATATTTCAACGCCGAAGCGCGCGAGAACGCCAATTATTCCGCTGCATTGAAACACTACACCAACATCGCGACCAAACTCGCGGTCAGCCTCTCGTGGCTCAACATCGGCCAGTCGGCCATTACCAACACGATGATGGGCGGCGCGATGGCCTATACCGTCTGGGGCTGGTCCGAAGGGCGCTTCACCATTGGCACGGTGGTCCTCGTCAACACGCTCCTCGCGCAACTCTTCCGTCCGCTCGATTTTCTCGGCGTCGTCTATCGCCAGATTCGCCAGGGCCTGATCGACATGGAGCACATGTTCCGCCTGATCGACACCAATGCCGAGATCGCCGACGCCCCCGGCGCGCAGCCGCTGGCGGTCACGCAGGGCCGGGTGCGCTTCGAACATGTCGATTTCGCCTACGAACCCCGCCGCCAGATCCTGCACGACGTCAGCTTCGATATCGCGCCCGGCCGCACGCTCGCGGTGGTGGGCCATTCGGGCGCGGGCAAATCGACGCTCAGCCGCATCCTCTACCGCTTCTACGATATCATGGGCGGCCGCGTCACGATCGACGGGCAGGACATCCGCGAGGTCACGCAGGAGAGCGTGCGCCGCGCCATCGGCATCGTGCCGCAGGATACCGTGCTCTTCAACGATACCATCGCCTACAACATCGGCTACGGCCGCGTCGGTGCCACGCAGGCCGAGATCGAGGACGCCGCGCGACAGGCGCAGGTCCACGATTTCGTGCAGGCGCTTCCCGATGGCTACAAGTCGATGGTCGGCGAGCGTGGGCTCAAGCTTAGCGGCGGCGAGAAACAGCGTGTCGCCATAGCACGCACGATCCTCAAAAACCCCGCCGTCCTCATCCTCGACGAAGCGACCAGCGCGCTAGACAGCGCCACCGAAGCCGAGATCGGCGTCGCGCTGCGCTCGGTCTCGCGCAACCGCACCACGCTCGTCATCGCCCACCGGCTGAGCACCATCGCCGACGCGGACGAGATCATCGTGCTCGATCAGGGGAGGGTGGTCGAACGCGGCACCCACCCCGCGCTGGTCGCTCGCGGCGGCGTCTATGCGGACATGTGGGCAAGGCAGCAGGCGGAGGAGGAGGAAGCGCGGGCGGAAGCGGCCTAATCGCGCGCTTCGTCCGCCTCCCCGCGCCCCACGTCCCCGCGCCGCACCGCCATCTGGATCGGGCCTTCCGCCCGCCCGGCCACGAACTGCTCTACATAGGGGTTGCCGCTCATGTAGAGCCGGTCCTTCGTCCCCTCCCAGATGATGCGCCCGTTATACAGCATCGCCACCCGGTCGGCGATCTTGCGCGCGCTGGACAGGTCGTGGGTGATCGTCACCGCGGTCACGCCCAGATCGCGCACCTGCTCGACGATCAGATTGTTGATCACGTCCGCCATGATCGGATCGAGGCCGGTCGTCGGCTCATCGAAGAACATGATTTCGGGGCGAGCCGCGATTGCCCGCGCCAAAGCCACACGCTTTTGCATGCCCCCCGAAAGCTCGGCGGGTTTGAGGTCCGCAACTTCGGGACCCAGCCCGACGCGTGCCAGATTGTCGATCGCCTCGGCACGCAGCCGCGACGAGCGACCGATGTCCCCCTTGGTCAATGCGAAGCTCACATTGCGCCAGACGCTGAGCGAATCGAACAGCGCGCCGCCCTGGAACAGCATGCCGAACCGCGCCCGGTGCCGCGCCATCGCGCTCCCGTGCAGCTTGCCGACCTCGGTTCCACCCACCAGCACGCGGCCCTTGTCGGGCGTCAGCAGTCCCAGAATGCACTTCAGCGCAACCGATTTACCCGTGCCCGATCCGCCGATGATGACCAGCGATTCGCCGGGTTCCACGCTCAGGTTCATGCCGCGCAGCACGGTCTTCGGACCGAAGCGCT
>JBBQJX010000326.1:0-2811 GCA_038326295.1 Sphingomonadales bacterium | reverse complement strand
TCGCCGCCAGCATCGGCAGCCGCTCGCGCACCAGCGGGTCCGTCTCGATCCTGTGGTGGCGCACCATCGCGCCCAGCACGATCCGGTCGCCGTCCATCGCGATCCCGCCCAGGCCCGGAATGGCCGAAAGATCGATCAGCGCGCTCGGCTGGCGCAAACCCGATTTCATCGCGGGAAGCAGCGTGTGGCCCCCCGCGATCAGCGCGGCATCGCCGTCCATCAGCGCGCGCGCGTCTGCAAGGCTTGCGGGGCGGTGCCAGTCAAACGGCTGCATCGAGGCTCCCCGCTGCACCCGCCTGGATTGCCGACACGATGTTCAGATACCCCGTGCAGCGGCACAGATTGCCTTCGAGATCGTGGCGGATCGTCGCCACATCGAGCTCGGGGCCGTGGCGGCGCGCCATCGCGATGCCCGCCAGGATCATGCCGGGCGTACAGAAGCCGCACTGAAGGCCGTGGTGCGCGCTGAACGCGGCCTGCATCGGGTGAAGCGTGCCATCGCGCGCGGCCAGCCCCTCGATCGTCGTCACGCGTGCGCCGTCCGCCTGCACCGCCAGAACCGTGCACGCCTTCACCGCCGCACCGTCCATCAGCACGGTGCACGCGCCGCACTGCGAGGTATCGCAGCCGATGTGCGTGCCGGTAAGCCCCAGTCCATCGCGCAGCCACTCCACGAGCAGCGTGGCGGGGGGGATATCCGCGACGCGCTCCTCGCCGTTGATCGTGATGCTGACCTGCATGCCGGGTGCCATAGCGGGCGGGCGGTCTTGCCGGAAGGGGCGTGAGCGGGTTTGTAGGCGCGGTGATCGCGCCCCTTTCCACCGCCGCGCGCGTGCGCTCGATCGTGTCGGGATCGGTCGGCAATCTGGTCGAGTGGTATGATTGGTACGCGTACACCGTGCTCGCGCTGTATTTCGCGCCGGTATTCTTCCCCAAGGGCGATCCCGTCGCGCAGCAGCTCGATGCGGCGGCGATCTTTGCGGTGGGCACATTCGCGCGGCCACTGGGCGGGCTGTGGCTGGGGCGGCTTTCGGACCGCAGGGGGCGGAAGGCGGGGCTGCTCGTCTCGATCCTGCTGATGTGCGCGGGCTCGCTCATCATCGCGCTGTGCCCGGGCACCGCGCGGATCGGGGTGGCCGCGCCGGTGATCCTGGTGCTGGCGCGGTTGCTGCAGGGGCTGAGCGTGGGAGGCGAGTTCGGCGCGTCGGCAACCTACATGGCCGAAATCGCGTCCGCCAAGCATCGCGGCTTCTGGGCGAGCTTTCAATATTGCACGCTCGCGGGTGGGCAGATCCTCGCCCTCGGCGTGCTGCTGCTGTTGCAGCGCGTGCTGAGCGAGGCCGAACTGGCCGCATGGGGCTGGCGCATCCCGTTCGTGCTCGGCGCGATACTGGCGATCGTCGGGCTGTATGTGCGGCGCGCCGCGGTCGAGACGCCGGTGTTCGCGGCGATGGAGCGCAAGGCGGCGCACAATCCGCTGCGCGAGGTGCTGCGCGATCCGTGGGGACTGCTCACCGTGATCGGGATCACGGCGGGGGGCACGATCGGCTTCTATAGTTTCACCACATATATGCAGAAATATCTGGTCGGTTCGGGCAACTGGACCAAATCGGCGGCGAGCGAGATCGTGGCGGTGGCGCTTATCCTCTATGTCTTCGCGCAGCCGCTGTACGGCGCGCTGTCGGACCGGATCGGGCGGCTGCACATGCTGCTCATCTGTGGCGTGCTGGGCGTGCTGTTCACCGCGCCGCTGATGGCCGCAATCGGCGCGGGGACGAGCTGGTCGGGCGTGTTGTGGCCGCTGATGGGCGCGCTCGGGCTGGTCAGTTTCGTCACCTCCATCTCGGGACTGGTCAAAGCCGAGCTGTTCGCGGCGGGGGGCCGCGCGACGGGCGTAGCGCTCGGCCACAGCATCGGCGTCGCGATGTTCGGCGGGACGACCGAGTGGGTGGCGCTGTGGTTCAGGTCGCGCGGCCACGGCCCCTGGTTCGCCTGGTATGTGAGCGCGGGGTTCGCCCTGCTGCTGCTGGTTGCCATCGCGCAGCGCCGACGCATCCGGCGGGGCGGGATCGAGACCGCGCTCTAGCCGAAGACGATATCGGCGGGGTGCAAGTCGCCGATGATGCGCAGCGTCTCCACATGCCCGTCCACGCCGTCGTGGATCGCCCAGTCGCCGCTGCCGGTGGCGGTGACGGTGGTGCCCGCGCCCCAGCCTTGCAGGACGAGTGTGTCGCCCGAGGACGAGGTGTTGAAATCGAGGATCTGATCGCCCTGCGTCTCGCCGGGACGCAGCACGAACGTGTCCGCGCCAGCGCCGCCGCGCAGTTGATCGGCACCCGCCCCGCCGTCGAGCACGTCCGCGCCCGCGCCGCCGATGAGATAGTCATTGCCACCCAGGCCCGCGAGGAGGTCGTTGCCGTCGGACCCCCGGATCATATTGTCGAGCGCGTTCCCCGTGCCGGCGGCGTTCGCGACGCTTTCGAAGACGAGGTTCTCGACGTTTTCAGGCAGCGTGTAGTTGGCGAGCGTGGTACGGACGAGATCGGTGCCCTCGCCGGGCAGCTCGATCGCCACGTCGCCGATGTTGTCGATGAGGTAGACGTCCGCGCCGCCCTTGCCCGCCAGCCAGTCGGCACCCGGGCCGCCATCGAGGACGTTCGCGCCATCGGTGCCGCTCAGCCGGTTGTCGAGCGCGTTTCCCGTCCCGTTCAGATCGCCTCCGACGAGGACGAGATCTTCGACATATAGGGGAAGGGTGTAGTCGATGTCCGCGACGACCGCATCGTGCCCCTCTCCCGCCGCTTCGAGAAC
>JBBQJX010000325.1:0-2820 GCA_038326295.1 Sphingomonadales bacterium | reverse complement strand
GCTGCTCGCCGTCGGGGGGAGCATCGATTTCTGGCGCGTCGCGATCCGCCCCGGCAAGCCGCTGATGGCGGGCACGCTCGGCGATGCGGTGGTGCTCGGACTCCCGGGCAATCCTGCATCCGCCTTCGTCACCGGCCTCCTCTTCCTGTTGCCGCTCGCCCGCGCGCTCGGCGGGTGGGCCGAGCGGCTCCCGGTCACGCTCCCCGCGCGCCTCGCCGCGCCGCTCCCCGCCAATGGCCCGCGCCGCGATCACCTGCGCGCCACGCTCCAAATGCGCGACGGCGAAACATGGGCCACGCCCATGCCCAGGCAGGACAGCAGCCTGCTCTCGGTCCTCGCCTTCGCCGACGCGCTCATCGTCCGCCCCGAACAAGCGCCGCCCGCCGCAATCGGTGATCCGATACAAGTGCTTGACACGCGATTCGGTCGAATCTAGCACGTTCTGCATTCGTTCCGAACGGAAGGACGCCGCCGTGCTGACCAACAAGATGAACGCGCTCTGGCGCTATCTCGATGTCCGGCTCGATGCGGACGGCGTCTGCCCGTCGTTCGAGGAAATGCGCGAGGCGCTGGCGCTTCAGTCCAAATCGGGCGTCCACCGCCTGATCGGCGCGCTGGAGGAACGCGGCTATGTCCGCCGCCTTCCCAACCGCGCACGCGCGATCGAACTCATCCGCCGTCCCGAAGCTCAGCTTCCCGCCAACGTCATCACCGCAGACTTCACGCGCAAACGTGCCGCACCCGCCTCGATCGAGGTGCCCCTGTTCGGCCGCATCGCGGCCGGCCTGCCGATCGAAGCAATGGAAAGCCCCGAGACGCTCGCCATTCCCACCTCGCTGCTGGGTGCGGGCGAGCATTACGCGCTCGAAGTCTCGGGCGATTCGATGGTGGACGCGGGCATTTTCGACGGCGATTTCGCGCTAATCCGCCGCTGCGACGAAGCTCGTGACGGCGACATCGTCGTGGCCCTGATCGACGAGCGCGAGGCGACGCTCAAATATCTCCGCCGCGAAGGCGGCATGATCCGCTTGGACCCCGCCAACGCCCAGCACAGCCCCCAACGCTACGTCCCCAGCCGCGTGCGCGTCCAGGGAAGGCTCGCGGGCCTGCTGCGCCGCTATTGAACCCTCCTCTCCCGTACAGCGGGGGAGGTGCCCGAAAGGCGGAGGGGGAGAGGCCGCCCACCGGCTCTTGCATTGTAGGATCGGTTCGCGTATTGTTCTCCTAAGGTCGCCAGTGGCCGCGTCGCTCCCCCAGGTTACGCCGCAAAACATCGATTCTCGATGACCTTCGTGACCTTCGTGGACTTCGCCCGGCCTCAGCCGCGCACGAACTCCGCCACCAGCTCCACATGGTTGCTCCACCGGAATTGCCCCACCGGCCACACCCGCCCCAGCCGATACCCCCCCGCCACCAGCATCCCCGCATCCCTGGCAAAGGTCGCCGGATTGCAACTCACCCCCACCACCCGCCCGACCCCGCTGCGCGCAATCTCCGCCACCTGCGCCTTCGCCCCCGCCCGCGGCGGATCGAACACCACCGCCCCGAACCGCCCCAGCTCGCCCGCCGTCATCGGCCGCCGAAACAGATCCCGGTGCACCGCCTCCACCCCCCGCGCCCCCGCCCGCCCCAGCGCACCCACCGCCGGCCCCGATGCATCCACCGCCACCACCCGCGCCCCCGCCGCCGCCAGCGGCAACGCGAACGTCCCCAACCCGCAGAACAGGTCCGCCACCAAAACCACGCGCCCACACGCCGCCAGCACCGCCGCCACCAGCGCCGCCTCCCCCTCACGCGTCGCCTGCAGGAACGGTGCGGGCGGCACCTCCACGCCGACGCCGCCCAATCGCACCAGCGGCATGCGTGCCTGCGCCACGGTCTCCACACCCCCGGCGTTTTCCACCGAAAGCCGGGCCAGATCCTGTTCCTCCGCAAACCCCGCCAACGCGCCGAGCGCCGTCGCGCCCTCGGCCATCACGTTGGACAGCATCGCATCCACCCCCGTATTGGTCAGCGTCAGCGAAACCCCACCGCCCTCCCAATCGCGCAGCAACCCCGCCAGCAGCGGCCGCAGCGGCGCGAGCAGCGCGAACAGCTCGGGGCGCAACACCCAGCACTCGTGCAAATCGAGCACCCGATGCGTTCCCTCGACATGAAAGCCCAGCGTCACGGTCGGCCCACGCCTAACCGCGCGCAACGCCGCGCGCCTTCGGCTGCGCGGCGGTGACAGATGCGCGGGCATCAGTTCGCCAATCCGAATACCTGCCTGCGCTAGCGCATGGCCTATCCGCTCGCCCATCCAGGCCGCGTAGGCCCCGTCGGTCACGTGCTGCATCTGGCAGCCCCCACATTCGGGAAAATGTTGGCAGAGCGGCACCGCGTGGTTCGGCCCGGGCTCGATCACCGGCGTCCCATCCGCGCCGAACCGCACCCGGTCGCCCGGCGCGGCGAGCGCCACGAAGCGGCCGTCCGCGCTAACCCCGTCGCCGCGCGCCGCGAGGCGGACGATCTCGTGGCTATCGCTGTCGGCGAGCGTCATCGCTCCCGTGTGTAGCCGCCCCAGCGTCCGCCCGCGAGCGCGCGCGTCACGCCGCCCACCAGTCCGGGCAGATCGTCGGCGGTCATCCCCGGTCCGCCCGCCGCCTCGCCCGCGCGCGCGTGGAGCCAGGCCCCCGCGCACGCCGCCTCGAACGCGCCCTCGCCGCCCGCCAGCCGCGCGCCGATCGTGCCCGCGAGCACGTCGCCCGATCCCGCTGTCGCCAGCCACGGCGCGCGCGCCAGATTGATCACCGCGTGGCCATCGGGATGGGCGATCACGGT
>JBBQJX010000324.1:0-2821 GCA_038326295.1 Sphingomonadales bacterium | reverse complement strand
GCCTTTCCTGCCGAAGCGGGTGTGCCGCCCGATTTCGCGGTGCTCGACGACCGCGCGGCGGCCGAGCTGGACGATGCCGCGCTCGACGCCGCGATTGCGCAGCCGCCCTATCCGGGGTTCGCGCACGATCTGGCGCGGCTTGCCATCGCGCACGGCGAGCAGGCGCTGGACAGGGTGTTCGCCACGCTGATCGCGCACGGCCCCGCCATCGCCGCGCTCGGCGATCCGGCGGGGCATGAGGCGGCGATGCGGCGGCTGTTCGAGGCACCGGCGGAGGGATCGGGCGATGAAGCGTTCGCGGCCCATCTCGACGCGGTGGACCTGAAGCCGCTCCATGCGATGTGCGCCCATCTGAAGGCGGACGGCGCGGCGCGGGTCCGTGATTGGGCGATGATCGATGGAGCTCGCCGCAGCGCCGATTTCGACGAAATCTTCCATCTGTTTTTCACCAAAGACAAACCACCAAAGCCGCGCGACGCGTTGAAGAAGAAGAGCGCTGACCTGCTGACGCATGCCTGTGAGCTGCTCGAAGCCGCGCACCGGCTTCGCTCGGCGCTTGCAGCCGCCGCCAACGCCGCCGCGCACCTGCGCGTCGGCTGGGCGCTGCACGTTGAGCGCGCGCGGCTTGCGGACCGCGAGGGCGCGCTGGCTTTCGGGGACATCATCGAACGCGCCGCCGCGCTGCTGGGGCAGGCGGATGCGGCCGCGTGGGTGCGCCTCAAGCTCGACAGCCGCACCGATCACATCCTGATCGATGAGGCGCAGGATACGAGCGATCCGCAGTGGGCGATCGCGCGCGCGCTGTACGACGAATATTTCGCGGGCGCGGGGGCCGGCCGGGCCACGCGCACACTGTTTGCGGTGGGCGATCACAAGCAATCGATCTTCGGGTTCCAGGGCGCGGACCCGGCGATCTTCGCCGCCGAGCGTGCACGCCTGACCGCGCTTGGCGCCGATATCGCCGACATCGCGCTCGCGGACAATTTCCGCTCCGCGCCTGCGATCCTCGATGTCGTGGACGCAGTGCTCGCCGAACTGGGGTGCGAGGCGCTCGGCCTTGCCAGCGCCGTTCCGCCGCACGCGCCCGCCCGCGCGGGGCAGCCGGGCCAGGTGATCGTCTGGCCACCGGTGGGCAAGCCGACCGAAGACGAGGATGCGGGCGAGCCCGACGAGGAGCGCGGCTGGGTTTCGACCAACGAGCGCATGATGGCGGACCGGCTGGCACGGCAGATCCGGGCATGGCTCGATGCGGGCACGCCGCTTCCCGCGCGCGGGCGGGCCATCGCGCCCGGCGACATCCTCGTGTTGGTGCGCAAGCGCGGGCCGATGATCGGCGCGCTTGTCGCGGCGCTGCACCGCGTGGGCGTGGCGGTGGCGGGGCCGGACCGGCTGACGCTGACGGCGTCGCTGGCGGTGAGGGACATGCTGAGCCTGATCCGCTTCGTCCTCCAGCCCGCCGACGATCTCAGCCTCGCTGAGGTGCTGGTCTCGCCGCTGATCGGGTTCACGCAGGACCAGCTGTTCGCGCTCGCCCACCCGCGCGGCGCCGTCACGCTCTGGTCCGCGCTGCGCGACGCCCCCGAACCCCGCGCACGCGCCGCGCGCGACTGGCTTTCGGCTGCGCTGGGCCGCGCGGATTACGACACGCCTGCGGGTTTCCTCGAAGCCATTCTCTCTGCCCCCGACAGCGGCCGTGCGCGGATGCTGGCGCGGCTCGGCGAGGAGGCGCGGCTGGCGCTCGATGAGCTGGTGGGGGCGGCCTACGCGTATGAGGCGCAGCATCCGCCCTCGCTGCAGGGGTTCCTGCGCTGGCTCGAAGCGAGCGATGCGGACCTGAAGCGCGATCCCGAGGCCGCGCATACGCAGGTGCGCATCATGACGGTGCACGGCGCCAAGGGGTTGCAGGCCCCGGTGGTGATCCTTGCGGATGCGGCGACGCCGCTGCGCGCGGATGCGGCCGGACACGTGCCGATCGAGGTGAACGGGCTGGTGCTGCCGATCTTCCACGGCGGCAAGGCGGGCAAGCTGGGGCGGGTGGGGGAGGCATGTGCGCTGGCCGAGGTGCGCGCCGGGCAGGAGAACCGGCGGCTGCTTTACGTCGCGCTCACCCGCGCGGAGGACATGCTGTGCGTGGGCGGGCATCTGGGCAAGCGCGCGGCGGAGACCGATCCCAAAAGCTGGCATGCGCTGGTGGCAGGCGCGGTGGAGGGGCTTTCCCGCTCCCCCTCCGCCCTTCGGTCACCTCCCCCAGAAGGGGAGGATCTCAGGTCCTCCCCCCTTGGGGGAGGTGGCGGCGAAGCCGACGGAGGGGGAGCGGACCCGGCCGTCGATCCAATCTGGAACGGCCCCGTCCTCACCTATGCCCCCGGCGGTACAGTGCTGCGCACCGAGGCCGCGCCCGCCGCCCCCGCGCCCGCCCGCCCGCTCCCGGCGTGGGCGCGTGCTGCGGCGCCCGTGGAGGCCCGCCCGCCGCGACCGCTCACGCCATCGCGCCTGCCCGACGATGCGCCGCACCCACCCGGCGGCAGCCGCGCCGCAGAGCGCGGGCGGCTGCTGCACAGCCTGTTCGAGCGGCTTCCCGCCGCCGCGCCCGAGGATCGCGCGCGGCTGGGCACTGCGTGGCTCGCGCGCGTCGCGCCCGATCTGCCCGAGGCCGAGCGCGCGGGGCTGCTGGCGTCCGCGCTCGCCATCGTCGATGACCCCGCCCATGCCGCGATCTTCGGCCCAGATGCGCTCGCCGAAGCACCGCTCGCCGCGCAGATCGGCGCGACGGTGATCGCCGCCAAGGTCGATCGCCTGCTGATCGAACCCGGCCGCGTGC
>JBBQJX010000323.1:0-2824 GCA_038326295.1 Sphingomonadales bacterium | reverse complement strand
ATCTCGTCGGCGACGAAGCGGCCGAAGCGATCCGCCTCGATCAGGAAGTGGACGTTCGTACTGGAATCCAGCCGCCAATAATCCTCGAACAGCTCTGCCAACGCGTCGGGGCCGAGCGCGGCACAGAAGCGCGGGAAATTGAGCGCGATCGGGACCAGCCGGTTCGCGCGGTACAGCATGCAGTTCGCCGCCATGCCGGGATGCCGCACGATCGCGGTCAACCGCGTCCATTCGCGTTCGCTCAGATCGTAGCGCGCGCGCAGCACCGCAGGCTCGCGCCGCGCTGCGCGCGCGAGATCGGGCGAGGCGGTCAGATCGGCGAGCGCGGTCTGGAACTGCGCAAGCACGTCAGTGCGCCGCGGCCGCATCGGCGAGGCGGTGCATCGCCTCGAGCTCGCTTGCGATCCCGCGCACCCCCAGCCGTTCAAACCAGCTCTCGTGGAACTCGTAGACGATCGCTTGCGCGTGCGCGATCTGGCCCAGATGCGCATAAGCGAGGTCCCAAACCTCGGGCGGCGTCGGGCGCGAATGTGAATCGGTATAATGGCCGTGCAGCCAGTCTCCGCCCGCCAGATGGACCTCGCCGATCACTCCCGGGTCGAGTGCGGCAATCCAGGCGTCGGCATCCTCCGCCCAGTTGACGCGGTTGGTGTGCAGATTGTGCAGGTCGAGCAGCAGCCGCGCGCCGGTCTCGGCATGCAGGCGGTTGAAGAATGCAGGCTCGCTCATCTCGCAATCGGGGATTGGCGCGAAGACCGCGCTGTTTTCGAGCAGGATCGGTATGCCAAGCGCCTCGCTGAGCGCGCGAACCTTGGGCGCGACGAGATCGAACAACTCGTCGTCGAACGGCACAGGAAGGCCGAGCCCGGCCTGCGCGTTGGGCACGCTGCGGCCGGGCGTGAGGAAGAAGCTCATATGTTCGCTGTACCAGGCAAAGCCGAACGCGCGGGCGACGCGGCCGACCTGGGCCAGCATTGCTTTATCGAGCGGCAATGCGCTGGGCAGCGACAGGCCGAGACCGTGCCCCCCGGTACGCCGCCCGGCGGCGATGCGAGCGGTTTCGGCCTTCGCGCCCGCAACTTCAACGAAGCGCACGGGCGCGCCAATCCCGAAATCATACCAGAGGCGATCCGGGATGATCTCGAGATATTCGACGAGTTCGGGCGCGTAATCGACGACCTGTGGGACCGCCGGGTTGTGCAGCAGCCCGACAAGCGGCCTCGCCACGGCTATACGTGTGCGCCCAGCTCGATCTGGATGATCTTATCGAACTGATGCTGGAATATGACGTTTACGGCACCCGAATAGCAGGGGCAGCCGGTCAGTCCCTTGATCGCGTCGATCACATGCTCATTGACGCGACCGAAGTCGTGTCCTTTCGAGTCGGGTGGCAGTGACACCGTAATGGTCTTATGACCGCCCCGCGTATCGATCGCGAGTTGTGCGTAACGTTTTCCGGTTTCATGGGTTTGCATCGAGATACTCCCCTTGGGGGCGGGATTACTCCTCACCCTGGCGTCGGAAATCCGACGCAGAAAGTCTGCGCCTGCGGCAATATGCCGTCAAGTTGTTCTGCGCGCGTCCGCTAGCCGCCGGGGTGGAAGTGATCGTACACTGCGCGCGCCACCGCCCTGGATACGCCGGGCGCGCGTTCGAGGTCTTCCAGCGATGCGCCGCGCACCGCGCGCCCCGTGCCGAACTGGAGCAGCAGTGCGCGTTTTCTCGCCGGGCCGATTCCTGCCACCTCGTCGAGCGGGGACGCACCGATGGCTTTGGAGCGCTTGGCGCGATGCCCGCCGATGACGAAGCGGTGCGCCTCGTCGCGCAGGCGCTGGAGGTGGAACAGCAAAGGTGCGTTCATCGGGAGACTGAGTTCGCGCCCGTCGGGCAGATGGAACACCTCCTTGCCCGCATTGCGGTCCGGCCCCTTTGCCACGCCCACAATGGGCACGTCGTGCGCGCCGCATTCGCCCAGGATGTCGCGCACCGCCGAAACCTGACCCTTGCCGCCATCGATCAGCAGCAGATCGGGCCAGTCGGTCCGGTCGGGGTCCTCGCGCTCCAGACGTGCAAACCGGCGGGCGAGCATCGCCTTCATCATGGCGAAATCGTCGCCGCCCGCCGCCAGCTCTTTCTCCATGTTGAACTTGCGATACTGGTTCTTGCGAAACCCCTCGGGCCCCGCGACGATCATCGCGCCCAATGCGTGCGCGCCCTGGATGTGGCTGTTGTCGTACACCTCGATGCGGCGCGGAGGACCGGGCAGATCGAAGGTCTCGGCCATCTCGCGCAGCAGGGCGGCGTGGGTGGAGGATTCGGCCATCCGCCGCGCAATCGCCTCCTGCGCGTTGCGCTTGGCCTGCGCCACCAGCCGCCGCCCCGATCCGCGCTGTCCGTGGCGGACAAGCACCTTGCGCCCGGCGCGCGAGGACAGCGCCTCGGCGAGCAGCTCGGCCTCGGCGGGCATGCGATCGAGCAGCAGCTCGCGCGGCGCGGGCATGTCCGCATAGAATTGCGCGAGAAAGGCGAGCAGCACCTCTTCCTCGCCCAGATCTTCGGTATGGCTGGGGAAGAACGCACGGTGGCCCCAGTTCTGGCCGCCGCGGATGAAGAAAATCTGGATGCACACGCACCCCCCCGCGCTGGCGATGGCGATCACGTCCGCGTCGCCGGTGCCCACTGCGGCCAGCGATTGCCCGCCCTGCACCAGCGTCAGCGCGCGCAGCCGGTCGCGGATGATGGCGGCGGTCTCAAACTCCATGGCGGCGGCGGCTTGCCCCATTTGCGCCTGCAACTTCGTGTGGACCGCGTTCGATTTGCCGCT
>JBBQJX010000322.1:0-2843 GCA_038326295.1 Sphingomonadales bacterium | reverse complement strand
CGCATCGAGCGCCACGACCATCCCGGCCTGTGCCAGCATCGCGGTGGCGGCAAAGGCGATGCCGATCACGCCCGCCAGTTGATACGCCGCGATCACCGCGACCACGATCACCAGCGTCGGCATGGCGGTCGATTCCATGCTCACCGCCAGCCCCTGGATGACGTTGGTGCCGTGGCCGCTATCGGACGCCTTGGCGATCGAGCGGACGGGGCGGAACTTGGTGCCGGTATAATATTCGGTGATCCATACCAGCAGGCCGGTCACTACCAGCCCGATCAGCATGCAGTAGAACAGCGCCCGCCCGTTGAACGCACCGCCGAGCGTGTCGGCGAGCGCGGGGGTGGACGCGCTCTTGAGCGCGATGACCGTCTCCATATTCGGGAAGATCGCCTGGGTGGCGAACCACAGCGCCGGGACCGAGAGCAGCGCGGTCACGATGAAGCCCTTGTACAAGGCCCCCATGATCGAGCCGCCACCCAGCCGGACGAAGTAGGTGCCGACGATCGAGGTCAGGATGCACACGCCGCCCGCGAGCAGCGGCAGCGTCATCAGCCGTGCGGCATCGCCCGCCACCAGCAGCGCGGTCAGCACCATCGTCGCGCCGATGGTGACGACGTAGGTCTCGAACAGATCGGCCGCCATGCCCGCGCAGTCGCCGACATTATCGCCGACATTGTCCGCGATCACGCCGGGGTTGCGCTCGTCATCCTCATCGAAGCCGAGTTCGTTCTTGCCCACCATGTCCGCGCCCACATCGGCCGCCTTGGTGAAGATGCCGCCGCCCAGCCGCGCGAAGATCGAGATCAGCGACGCGCCGAAGCTGAGCGCCACGAGCGCGTTGATCACCGGGCGGCCCGTAGGATCGAGCCCGCCCGAGCCAGTGAGGAAATAATAATATCCCGCGATCGCCAGCAAAGCGAGACCCGCGACGAGCATACCGGTCACCGCGCCCGAGCGGAACGCCATCGTCAGCCCGCGCTGCAGGCTGATCCGCGCGGCCTCCGCCGTGCGCACATTGGCGCGCACCGAGATGTTCATGCCGATGAAGCCCGTCAGGCCCGAAAGCACCGCGCCGAGCAGGAAGCCGATCGCGGGGATGATGCCGAGCGCGAAAAACACGATCGCGAGCACCAGCACGCCCACGATGCCGATCGCGGTATACTGCTTGGTCAGATACGCGCTCGCCCCCTCCTGGATCGCAGCTGCGATGGTCTGCATGCGTGCATTGCCCGCCGGCGATGCGAGGATCGAGCGCGAGGTGACGATGCCATACAGCACGGCGGCAAAACCGCACGCGATGGCGATCAGGATCGGTGACATTGGAGGAAAGCCCTTTGAGGATGCGGGCCGCGCGAAGGGCGACCGTTCAGGATCTGGCCACCCAATCGCAAATGCGCGGGGTTGTGACAAGCGGGGTGTGGGAGGAGCGTTCAGGCGCGCGTGCCATGCTCCCAGCCGAGGCGGCCCGGTGCGATGCGGTGGCCGCCCAAGTCTTCGACATCAAGGCCGATGCCGACGGCGAGGTGGCCGACGCGGGTGACGCGCAGGCGGTGGGTGCGGGCGAGCATGGCGATCGCCTCGGCGCGCTCGCGCGCGGCGGCAAACAGCAGTTCGTAATCGTCCCCGCCGGTCGCAAGCGCGAGGCGATCGGCGGACAGCGCCTCGGCGGCGCGCGAGATGGGGAGCTGCGCGAGGTGGATGGTGGCGGCGAGGTTCGATGCGGCGGCCATGCGCCCGGCATCGATCAGCAGGCCGTCCGATACGTCGAGGCACGCGCTCCCCACACCGATCAGCGCGGCGCCAAAGCCTAGCCGGGGTTCGGGGCGGCGATAGCGCGCCAGCAGCGTGGCGCGGACTTCGGGGGGCGCGTCCGCGTGCCCGCCGCGCGCCACCTCCAGCCCGAGCGTGGCATCGCCGATATTGCCCGTTACCCAGAGATCGTCGCCCGCCGATGCGCCGCCGCGCGCCAGCGCCGTGCCCGGCGGCACCTGCCCGATCGCGGTCAGCCCCAGCGTCAGCCGATCGAGGCCCGCGATGGTATCGCCGCCGAGCAGCGGCGCGGCCCAGCGCGCGCAGGCTTCGGCGAGACCGGCGGTAAAGGCCGCGAGCCACGCCTCGTCCTGGCGCGACGCAAGCCCCAGCCCGAGCAGCACGCCCAGCGGACGCGCGCCCAGCGCCGCCAGATCGCTCAGGTTCACCGCGAGCAGCTTGTGCGCGATATCGCCCGGCGGATCGTCGGGGAGGAAGTGGATGCCCTCGGCGAGCATATCGTGCGTCAAAACCAGATCGCGGCCCAGCGGCGGGACGAGGACGGCGGCATCGTCCAGAAGGCCGCGCGCGGCCGGATGCGTGGCAATGGGGGCCAGCAGACGCGCAATCAGCGCGCGCTCCATCATTTGGGGCGAACCGCCTTGCCCACCGCATCGAGCAGGCCGTTGACGAACCCCGTCTCGCGCCGGTCGTAAAAGGCGTGGCCGACATTCAGATATTCGGTGATGACCGCGCCCACCGGCACGTCGGCTCGCGCGAGCAGCTCGTACACGCCGAGCCGCAGGATGGCGCGCAGGGGGCGATCGAGCCGGTCGATCGCCCAGCCGGGCGCGAGGTGCGCGGCGATCAGCGCATCGATCTCGCCCGCGCGGGCTTCGGCACCCGCCACCAGATCGTCGAAGAAGGCGGGATCGGGCGGCGTGAGATCGGCCTCGTCGCCATCGTCGATCTCGAGCGGTTCGCGCAGCCGGTGCGCGTGGAACTGGTGGAGGAGCGCGGGGGTGGCGAGCGGCTCCATCTCGCGCTGGTAGAGCGCCTGAACGGCGGCGAGGCGCGCGGTCGAGCGCGCGGCG
>JBBQJX010000321.1:0-2845 GCA_038326295.1 Sphingomonadales bacterium | reverse complement strand
CTGCAGAAGCTCATGGACGAGTATTGCGGCGGCTATACCGTCGGGTACATGACCAACGAGAAGCTCCTGAATATCTGCCTCAAGAAGCTCAAGCTCATGGAGGAGGATCTCCAGAGCCTGGCCGCGAAGGACCTTCACGAGTTGCTGCGTGCATGGGAACTGATTCACCGTCACCGGGCTGCAGAATGCGTCACGCAACACACGCTCTTCCGCAAGGAGACGCGCTGGCCGGGCTACTACTACCGCGGCGATGTCATGAAGCTGGACGACGAGAACTGGCACGTGCTGACCGTTTCGCGTCGCGATCCGAAAACCGGCGAATACACCATGGAAAAGGCGCCCTGCTATCACCTGGTTGCGGAAAACGAGTAGTCCCGCGTGAACATCGTGGAACAAACCGATGAGGAGATTCGGGCCCTGGCCGATCCTCTGTGGCGCGATCTCCTCAGGTACTCCAACGAAGGCAAGTACGGGGAGTTCGTCAAGAAGTTCGCCAAGTCCCTGGCGCTTGCCATGAATGAGGTCACGGCGAATCACCAGTTCGCAAACAGCGAGCTGGCCAGGAGCCTGTCTGAAGATGGCGAGTATCTCGGCATCATCCGCCGGGGCGAACATGTGACAGTCCTTTACCGGCAACGCAGCACCAGGAAGCCGGGCGAATGGCTCGGCAGGCTTGTCCTCGGCTACGAAGATGGCGAGGTCAGGATTTTCGCGGCGTCCATCTTCTGAGCGAGTGGGCATTCGATTCGAGATGAGAGAAACCATCCATGACGGCAAGCTTGTCGAGCTCACCTACAAGGTGATCGACGGGAAATCGAGGAATGTCCTTACCTGCGTCGAGTTCCCATTGGGTTACGTCCACGGACACAATGAAATCCTGGCCCCGTCCATCCACATGGAGCTGGAGGGCAAGTCCGCCGGCGACGTGATCGAAGTGCCGATCGACGGCAATCGCATCTTCGGCCCGAGAGACGAGTCGCTGGTTTTCACCGATCACATCGACAACGTCCCCGAGGCGTATCGGCGGATCGGCACCGCCATCCTCATGGAAAACGACAAAGGCCAGGCCCGCAGCTTCATCGTGACGCGAATGGACGGCGAGACCCTGACTGTCGACGGCAACAATCCGCTTTGCGGCAGGGAGGTCGTCTTCAGGCTCGAGATACTGACGGTGCGCGACGCAACCGACGAAGAGATGAAGGCCGGCGGAGCGATCGGCGCGGCGCCGGACATCGACCCCTCGCTCATGAGAGTGGTTTGAGCTTCTTTTCATCATTCCGGATTTCTTTCGTCATCCCGGCGCAGGCTGGGATCCACTTGGAGATGACATATGAGCGAGCAAAAACCAATCACCAAGGTTCCTGACGGCAAAACGCGCTTTTATACGACGCGTCAGAAGGCACCGAACGAAAAGGGGTTTGTCGGCTACGAAACCGACTGGAAACCGTTCCAGAAGGAAGTCGAATACAAGACCCCGAAAAAGCCGTAGGCATTGGCGATGGGCTCACCCCTGCCACGGCATCGGCGCCAACTACATGGCCAGCGACAGCTGCCCGGCTGCGGCCTCGAGCCTGAAATGGCATCCGCCGCGGATTTTGTGCTTGAATGGGCTCCATGGCAGACCGTCGACTCCAGGTATTCCATGCGGTCGCGAAGCACCTCTCCTTCACCAAGGCGGCCGACGCGCTCTTCATGACGCAGCCGGCTGTCACCTTCCAGGTGCGCCAGCTCGAGGAGCAGTTCGACGTGCGCCTGTTCGATCGCGCGCAAGGACGCATCTGCCTCACGACCGCGGGCCAGATCGCGTTCGATTACGCGGAGCGCATCCTCGCGCTGTCCGGCGAGCTCGACGGCCGCATGCGCGAGATAAGCGGGCAGCAGTCTGGGCCGCTGCTGATCGGCGCGAGCACCACGATCGCCGACTTCCTGCTGCCGCGCGTGCTGGGCGCATTCAAGACACTGCATCCCGGAGTGGTGCCGCGGCTCATCGTCGCCAACTCCGAGGCGGTGCAGGCGCGCGTGGCCGAAAGGAGCCTCGACCTCGGCTTCATCGAAGGGGACTCGTACCTGCCCTCGCTGGTCGCCGCCGCGTGCTGCGAGGACGAGCTGCGCGTGGTCTGCCCGCCGCGCCACCCGCTGGCCCGCTTGGCGAGCATCGCCCCGCGCGCGCTCGAGGGCCACGCCTACATCAGCCGCGAGCCCGGGTCGGGCACCCGCGAGGTTGTGGACCACTACCTGGAGAAGGCGGGTCTCGCGCGCGGAGCACTCGAGGTGGTTATGGAAGCGGGCAGCCCCGAGGCCCTGAAGGGCCTGGTCGCCGCGGGCCTTGGCTTCGCAATCATGTCGCGCGCGACCGTCACGAAGGAAGTCCGGCTCGGCGAGCTGGTCGAGGTGGCGCTCGCGCCGCCGCTGGTGCGCAACCTCGCGGTGGTCTATCCGCGCGAGCGCTTCCACACCCAACTGGTGGAGAACTTCGCGACATTCGCGCGCGAGATGCTCGCGGCGGGAACCGCGGTGTAGCGCTGGTTTTGCGGCGCCGAGGAGCGCTATATTAGTGATTCCTGATATTCCCGTGACCGCGCGGCGCGCTGCCGCCTGCCCGATGAGCCGACCTGACGAGATCCGAGCCACGACGTGCTACCGACTCGCGGCGGGCGCCGCAACGCTCGCGCCCGCCCTCGCGCACGCCGCCTCCACCGCGCCGGCGCTGCCGTGGTGGGCATGGCCGCTCCTGCTCTTCGCCACCACGTTCGTGCTCGGCATCATCGCGGTGGTGGGTGGCATCGGCGGCGGCGTACTCTTCGTGCCGATCGTGGGCGGCTTCTTTCCCTTCCATCTCGACTTC
>JBBQJX010000320.1:0-2864 GCA_038326295.1 Sphingomonadales bacterium | reverse complement strand
CGTACTGACGATCGTCGGCCGGGGCGCAACCGTCGCCGCCGCGCGCGCGCAGGCGTACCGGGGCGTGGCCGCGCTCGATTATCCCGATGGCGTCTGGCGGCGCGATATCGCCGCGCCCTCGGTGCTGTTCGTCTGCCTGGGCAATATCTGCCGCTCGCCGCTGGCCGAGGGCGTGTTTCGCGCGGTCGCGGCCGCGCGCGGGATGGCGGTGACAATCGATTCGGCGGGGACGGGCGACTGGAACCTCGGCAACCCGCCCGATCGCCGTGCGCAGGCGGTGGCGGGGCGGTACGACCACGACATCGCCCACCTGCGCGCGCGGCTGGTGAGCGCGGACGATTTCCGGCGGTTCGACCGGATCGTGGCGATGGACGCGTCCAACCTCGCCAACCTCGAACGGCTGCGTCCCGCCGATGCGCGCGCGCGCGTGACGCGCCTGCTCGATCACGCGCCGGGCGCGGGCGCGGCGGACGTGCCCGATCCCTATTATGGCGAGGCGGACGGGTTCGAGGAGACGTACAGGCTGGTGCGGCTGGGGGCCGAGGGGCTGGCCGACGAGCTGGCGGCGGCGTGATCCTCGTCTTCGACAGCGGCGTCGGTGGGCTTTCGGTGCTCGATGCCATCCGCACCGCGCTCCCGGGTCTCGCCGTCACCTACGCCGCCGACAACGCCGCCTTCCCCTACGGCACGAGGTCCGAAGCCGAGATCGCCGCGCGCGTGCCCGTGCTGCTCGGGCGCCTGACCGAGCGGTATCGGCCAAGCCTCGTCGTGATCGCGTGCAACACTGCGTCCACCATCGCGCTCGCCCCCACGCGCGCCGCGCTCGGCGTGCCCGTGGTGGGCACCGTGCCGGCGATCAAACCGGCGGCGGTCGCCACCCGCACCGGCGTCATCGGCGTGCTCGGCACGCAGGCGACCGTGCGCCAGCCTTATGTGGACGCGCTGGTGGCCGGGTTCGCGCCCGCGATGACCGTGCTGCGCCACGGCGCGCCCGCGCTGGTCGAGGCAGCAGAGGCCAAGCTGCGCGGTCGCGCCGTGCCGCCCGGCGTCGTCGCGGACGCGCTCGAGGGCCTCACCGGGCAGGCTGGCGGCGAGCGCATGGACACCGTGGTGCTCGCCTGCACCCACTTCCCGTTGCTGGCGGACGAACTCGCTGCCGCGCGGCCCGATCTCGCGTGGATCGACAGCGGCGCGGGCATCGCGCGCCGGGTTGCCGCGCTGCTCGTCGGCGCGGCACCGCAAGGCCCCGGCCGCGCGGTCTTCACCGCCGCCACCGCCGATATCGCCGCGCTCGCCCCCGCGCTCGGCCAACGCGGGCTGGACAGCATCGAGACGCTTTGAGCTAAGCGGGCGGCGAGGAGACACGCATGACGCACGAAGTGCTGATCGAAACGCGCGGCGCGCTGGGACTGCTGACGCTCGACCGGCCCGCCGCGCTGAACGCACTCAACGAGGCCATGTGTGCCGCGCTGCACGAAGCGCTGGACGACTTTGCCGCCGACGCCGCCGTGCGCGCGGTCGCCATCCGGGGTGCGGGCGACCGCGCCTTCTGTGCGGGCGGCGATGTCGTCACCGCCTATCATGCTGGCCGGGCCGGGACCGACGGGTGGGAGCGGTTCTTCGCCACCGAATACCGCATGAACGCCGCGATCGCCGCGTTCCCCAAGCCGTATATCGCGCTGATGGACGGGGTAACGATGGGCGGCGGGGTGGGCGTCTCGATCCACGGCTCGCACCGGATCGCGACCGAGCGCACACTCTGGGCAATGCCCGAGACCGGGATCGGCATGGTGCCCGATGTGGGCTCGACGGCGGTGCTGGGGCGCATGGGGCCGCTCGGCCGCTTCCTTGCGCTGACGGGGGCGCGGCTGGACGGCGCGGAAGCATTGGCGGCCGGCGTGGCGACGCATTATGCGCCGGGCGACCGTCTGGACGCGCTGCTGGATGCGCTCGCGGCGGGGCAGGCGGTGGGCGACGCGATCGGGCTGGTGGCGGAGGAACCCGGCCCCGCACGGCTGGCGGGCAACCGCGCGGCAATCGACCGGCTGTTCGCGGGGGGCACCGTTGAAGCGATCCTGTCCGCGCTCGATGCGGATGGCGGTGAGTGGGCCGCCAAGGAGGCCGCCACGATCCGCCGGATGTCGCCGACTGCGTGCGTGCTCGCGCTGGAACTGCTGCGGCGGGGCGCTCACGCCGATGTGGGCGGGGCGCTGGCGAACGAATATCGCGTTGTGCAGCGATTGAAGCAGGGCCACGACTTTTACGAGGGTGTCCGCGCGCAACTGATCGACAAGGACCGATCGCCCCGATGGCATCCCGTGAGATTGGCCGAGGTGGATGCGCGCGAGATCGCGGCGCATTTCGCGGATGGAACCGGTGGCCGGGACGACGGTAGCCCGGCCGGCGCATCTTGAACGGCATCATCCGATGCGCTAATTGATGCTAGCACAAGGAGGGTCGTATGCGCACCACGGTTACGCTCGACGACGCGCTCGTCGAACGCGCGAGCGAGTATAGCGGGATTACCGAGCGCAGCGCGTTGATCCGCCATGCGCTCACCGAATTCGTCCAGCGCGAAGCGGCACGGCGGCTTGCGCGCCTCGTCGGGACCGAACCCGCGTTCGAGGCACCGCCACGACGTCGGTTCGAGTGATCCTGGCGGATACTTCGATCTGGGCAGAGCATCTGCGGGGCGACGACCTGTTGGTTGCGCGGCTCGACGCGGGCGAGATTGCCGTCCATGCCTATGTTATCGCCGAAGTCGCGCTCGGGTCGCTCAAAAATCGAAGTCGCACGCTGGGTGATTTCGCGCTGCTGCCTCGCGTGCCGGTTGCGGACACCGACGAAGTGATGGACCTGATCGA
>JBBQJX010000319.1:0-2865 GCA_038326295.1 Sphingomonadales bacterium | reverse complement strand
ACGCCCCCTCGGGCCGCGAGGCGCTCGCCTTCAAGTTCGACAGCAAGGGCATTCCCGGTCTCCCCGCCCCGGTCCCCTATCGCGAAATCTTCGTCTACAGCCCCCGCGTCGAGGGCATCCACCTGCGCGCCGGCCCCATCGCGCGCGGTGGCCTCCGATGGTCGGATCGCCGCGACGATTTCCGCACCGAAGTGCTCGGCCTGCTCAAGGCCCAGATCGTCAAGAATGCGGTCATCGTCCCCACCGGCTCGAAGGGCGGCTTCTACCCCAAGGCGCTCCCACCCGCCTCGGACCGCGCGGCCTGGCTCGCCGAGGGCACCGAATGCTACCGCATTTACATCCGCGCGCTGCTATCGCTCACCGATAACCTCGTCGATGGCGCGGTCGTCCCCCCGGCCGACGTCATCCGCCACGATGGGGACGATCCCTACCTCGTCGTCGCCGCAGACAAAGGCACCGCCACTTTCTCGGACATCGCCAACGGGCTCGCGATCGAGCGCGATTTCTGGCTCGGGGACGCTTTCGCTTCCGGTGGCAGCGTCGGCTACGATCACAAGGCGATGGGCATCACCGCGCGCGGCGCGTGGATCTCGGTCGAGCGGCACTTCGCCGAACTGGGTCACGATATCGCCACCGAACCCACGCGCGTCGTCGGCGTCGGCGACATGTCGGGCGACGTGTTCGGCAACGGCATGCTGCTCTCGAATGCGCTCGAACTGATCGCCGCGTTCGATCACCGTCACATTTTTCTCGACCCGAACCCCGACGCGCGTACCTCCCACACCGAGCGGGGGCGCATGTTCGCGCTGCCGCGCTCCTCGTGGGACGATTACGATCGCACCGTGCTGAGCGAAGGCGGCGGCATCTTCGCCCGCACCCAGAAGTCGATCCCGCTCTCCCCCCAGATCCAGGCCGCACTCGGCATCGAGGCGCAAGCCCTCGCCCCCTCGGACCTCATCCGCGCCATCCTCCACGCGCCCGCCGATCTCCTGTGGTTCGGCGGCATTGGCACCTACGTGAAGGCCGAGGACGAATCGTCGGAGGACGTGGGAGACCGCGCCAACGACGCCAACCGCGTCGATGCCGAGGCGCTCCGCGTGAAGGTCATCGGCGAAGGTGCCAACCTCGCGATCACGCAAGCTGGTCGCGTCGCGTTTGCGCGCGCGGGCGGGCGCATCAACACCGATTTCATCGACAATTCCGCCGGCGTCGATACGAGCGACCACGAGGTCAACATCAAGATCGCGCTTCAGACTCCCGCCCGCGCCGGCCAGCTCCCCGAAGCGGACCGCATCGCGCTCCTCGCCTCGATGACGCACGAGGTTGCCGACCACGTCCTCGACGACAATCGCCGTCAGACGCTCGCACTCTCGGTCGCCGAGCGCGAGGGTGCCGCCGCCGTCCCCGCCTACGAACGCGTGATCCAGACGCTCGAGGACGCCAAACGCCTCGATCGCCGTGTCGAGGGTCTCCCCACCGACGATCTTCTCGCCCAGCGTGCGCAGGCGGGCCACGGCCTCGTCCGCCCCGAACTTGCGGTCCTCCTCGCGCACGCCAAGATGGCGGTGTATGAGGCGCTCGTCGCCAGCCATGTGCCGGGCGATCCGCTGCTCGAAGCCGATCTCCTCGCCGCCTTCCCCGCGCCGCTCGCCAGCCGCTTCCCCGATGCGATCCGCACCCACCGTTTGCGCCGCGAGATCGTCTCCACCGCGCTCGCCAACGCGCTCGTCAACCGCGCCGGGATCGCGCTCCCCTTCCAGCTCGCCGAGGAGCATGGCGTCGGCCTCGCCTGCGTCGCCGCCGCCTTCCTCGCCGCGCGCCAGCTGTTCGATCTGGATACGCTCTGGTCCGCGCTCGACGCGCTCCCGCCCGGTCAGCTCCAGCTCCGCCTCTATGCCGAGGCGACCGACGGCCTGCGCCTCCAGATGGCGGATATTCTGGGCACCTATCACGGCGATCTGTCCCCCAGCCGCGTCGTCGATCTCGCCCGCCCCGGCATCGCGCGCATCGAGGCCGATCTTGCCACCATCCTGCGCCCCGAACCGCGCGCCGCGATCGGACGTCTGCGCGAATCGCTCGCCAAACTGGGTGCCGACGCGCAGACCGTGCAGCGCATCGAACGGCTGACCGCGCTCGATGGCGCAGTCGCCACCGCCGATCTCGCAGCAACCATAAACGCGTCCGAAGTTCAGGTCGCGCGCGCCTATAGCGCGATCGGCCAGACGCTCGGGCTGGATTGGGCCAAGGGCCGCGCCGCCGCATTGAACCCGGCGGACCCGTGGGAGCGGCTCGTTGTGGCCACTGCCGAGCGCGATTTCGAACAGCTCCGCTTCGATCTGATCCGCCGCATCGCACCCCCCGGCACCGATCCCGCGCTGGCCGCCGACGCGTGGGCGCGCGCGCACCCCGAATGCGTCGCCCGCGTAACCGGCACGATCGCGCGCGCCCGCCACGGCGCGGCGACCACCGCGCCGATGCTGGCGCACATCGCCGCGCAGGCGCGGGCGGCGCTGGGGGGATAGGGGGGATAGGGGGGGCGGCCCCATGCCGATGGAGGCGTCGGCAGGATGGCCGTTTTTGAGACGGCGCGGTCCGACGGTTTCTGGCCGCGATTGGTGGTTAGCGGTCGTTCGTAGTTCGGGATTCGCCGGTCAGCCAATCTCGCGCGGGCGCTGCATTTTCCCGGTCCTGACGGATCGCGGCGCGTAGGACAGCACTGACCCAGATCACCGCCCATACGACAATGGCCGCAGAAGCCGTCCAATCAGGCGCGTGGAAATGCCCGAGAAGCAACATCAGTCCCCACACTACCGGCATTCCGATCAGGAGCAGTCCGTAGACCGGGAGCAAGTGCTTGGCAGTCCA
>JBBQJX010000318.1:0-2892 GCA_038326295.1 Sphingomonadales bacterium | reverse complement strand
CAGCCGCGCCCAGCTTTCCTCGCGCGTGTGCGGCTGCCCGCCGAGCATGGCGGTCACGCGCGCATCGCCCCACATCTGGGCGAGCGGCTCGAAGTCGTCGGGCGTGTGTGGGCGCAAGACGAGGCGGGCGGTGGGCAACGGACGGTCCATGAAAGGCAGGTTAGCGCCGCGCGCCCGCACGCGCTATCGGATTGCGCCATGAAGCCCCATCGCCGCCACGCGCCCGCCGCCCCCAAGATCGTTCGCCTCTACGGCCGCCACGCCGTCCTCGCCGCGCTCGCCAATCCCGAGCGCGCCTTCCTGCGCCTGCACGCCACCCCCGAAGCCGCAGCCCTGCTGCCGCCGCTCCCCAAAGGCCTTGCGGTCCAGTCCGCCGGCGTCGCCGATCTCGCGCGCTTCGTCTCCTCCGACGCCCCACATCAAGGGCTGGTTCTCGAAGCCGAGCCGCTCGACGACACGCATATCGAGGATCTGCTCGGCCTCCCCGGCGATGGCCCGTTGGTCGTGCTCGATCAGGTCACCGATCCGCACAATGTCGGCGCGATCCTGCGCTCGGCCGCTGCCTTTGGCGCGGTCGGCATCGTGACGCAGGATCGCCACACGCCGCCCGAGACGGGCGTGCTCGCACGCGCGGCCTCGGGTGCGCTGGAAATGTTGCCCTGGGCGCGCGTCGTCAATCTCGCGCGCGCGCTCGATCAGATCGGCGAGGCCGCCTTCTGGCGCGTCGGCCTCGACGGCGATGCGCCCGCCACGCTCGCCGACGTACTCGGCACCGCGCGCGTCGCGCTCGTGCTGGGCGCGGAAGGGGAGGGGATGCGCCCCAACACCGTCGCGCACTGCGACGCGCTGGCAAGGCTGCCGATCTCGCCCGCCATGGAAAGCCTGAACGTCAGCAACGCGGCGGCAGTCGCGCTGTACGCGGTGGCAAGCCGCCGAGAGTGACACATGCGAAGGGCCGATGGATCGCTCCACCGGCCCCCGCGTGACGATGAGGTGTAAGCCTTACTTGGCGCGGCGACGCAGAGCGAAACCCAGAATGCCTAGACCGCCGCCGAGGATCGCAAGCGAAGCGGCTTCGGGAACGGGCTGGAGCGTGCCACCGAGGACGGTGATTTGGGCCGCACCGCCAGCGGTTTCGCCATAGCTGAACTGGAAGGTGTAGTTGCCAGTTGCGGGCGCGACGATGTCGAAGGCCGTCGGCACAGGGGACGTCGGCGCAGGCTCGCTTACCACGATGCCGATGCCGTCGACGTTGAACTCGAAGCCATCGTCGTGCGTGATCACGAACGGATTGCTGCCCGCGTTCAGACCGACCGTGCCGGTGAAGTAGAAGTACGAGTTGTTGAGGATCGCCCCACCCCCGGCAACGGGGCCAACGCCGCCCGAGGCGAGGAACGAGTTGATCGTGTCAGCATTGCTGTTGCCCGAGCCCGTGAAGGAGGCGGTGCCGTTGAAATTGAAGGTGATGTCGGCCGCGCCAGCGCCGCCGAGCGCGCCGAACTGCGCGAGCGTGGCATTACCAGCCGCGCCGGGCTGGTTGAGAAAGACGTAGCCGGTAATGGCGTGCGCCGGAACGCTCAGTGCGGTAGCTGCGAGCGCGGCGAATACAAACATACGCATTTGCAAAACTCCTGTTAAGCGCTAACGGCGTCGAAAGCGTCCGCCGCAGACGAGGCATGGGGCGTACCAAATTCAGGTTTTTCCCACAAAAGTCATTTCGTCTTTGGAGCGACAAACCTTTCGGGCTGAAAGTGTAAATATTTCCGACGCTTTTCCCGTGTCGTTCCTTTACAATTGCAGTCCAGCTCGCCCCGCCAGCTCCTGCAGATACTGCCACGCCACGCGCCCCGATCGCCCGCCCCGGCCCATCGCCCAGGCCAGCGCATCGGCGGCATCGAAGCCCAGCCCGTGCGCGGCCGCATAGCCTTCCGCCATCGCCAGATAGGTGTCCTGATCGCACGGGTGGAACCCCAGGCTCAGCCCGAAGCGATCCGCCAGCGCCAGCCGGTCGTCCGCGACGTCGCGCGGGTGAATGGGATCGTTCTCCGCCATCTCGCGCGCCACCAGATGGCGACGGTTCGAGGTCGCTGCGATCCGCACATTGTCGGGCCGCACCGCCACCCCGCCCTCCAGCACGGATCGCAGCGCCTTCCACTGGCGCTCGTCCGCCTCGAAACTGAGATCGTCGGCAAAGACCAGGAAGGCGCGCGGGGCGGCCTCGGCGAGCCGCGCGAACAGGCGGGGCAGGGTGGCAAGCTCGTCGCGCGCGATCTCCACCAACGCCACATCGCCGCCGCGCGCCGCCACATCCGCGACCGCCGCTTGCACCAGCGCGCTCTTGCCCATCCCGCGCGCGCCCCACAGCAGTATGTCATGCGCTGGCCGGCCCGCCGCGAGCCGCTCTACATTGCCGAGCAGCGTCGCCTTCTGCGTGTCGATCCCAAGCAGCAACGCCAGAGGCTGCGCGCGGGTGATCACCCGCTCCAGCCGTCCGTGCGCCCACACGAACGCGTTTCCGACGCACGCGTCCGCGTCGGCCATGGGCGTCGGGGATAGCCGCTCCAGCGCGTCGGCGATGCGCGCCAGCGAGGTCCGGATTGCGCGGCGGCGCTTCACCGCCTAGACGCCTGTGGCAATTCCAGGCTCCCTGGTCCGAGACCCGCACCCATGTTCATCTCTCCGGCCTATGCGCAGGCCGCGTCCGCCCCAACGGCGGGCGGCTTCAACCCGCTGATGCTCGCACCCTATGCGCTCATCTTCGTCATCTTCTACTTCCTGCTGATCCGTCCGCAACAGCAGCGCGCCAAGGCGCAGCGCGAGCAGATCATGGCGGTCAAGCGCGGTGACGAGGTGGTCACCGGCGGCGGCCTGATCGGCAAGGCCATCAAGGTC
>JBBQJX010000317.1:0-2930 GCA_038326295.1 Sphingomonadales bacterium | reverse complement strand
GGCGGTGCGCATATTCCCACCAGTAGATACCCTGAAACTGCGCCAGCGTCATGCCGTGATTGGCGAGACGGTACTGCGAACTCGTCTGATACGCCGCGAACTCACGCGCCCAGGCCGCATCGCCCAAAGGTGGCAGCGTGCCCGCGAGCGGTTTCCACTCGACGATCGAGAGACCCGACTCGGTCAGGCGCGTGATGCCGCCCACGCTCACCATCAGCGCGATCATGGCGGCGACCGCGAACAGCCAGACCGCAATCGCCGCAGGGCGCGCGCGCGCAGTGGGACGGGCATGGCTGACAGCGGACGGATCGAGCATCGTTACCAAGGGCATGCCGATGTTTATGGCCCCACGGCCCCGACCCCGCCAGCGGGCGCACAGTCGCGGTGAAACTTTGCAGGCGATGTGATATTGTATCGTCGCGTGGCCGGGGCTATAACGTCGTCATGCAATCGGGCTGGATCGATCGGAGTGCGGCGGGGCTTTCGGGCCTGTGCGTGGTGCACTGCCTTGCGGGATCGCTGGCGTTGGCGGTGCTCGCACCGTTTGGCGATCTGCTCGGCCATCAGGTGCATGTGTGGGGGCTGGCAATCGCGGCACCGCTCGCGCTGTTTGCGCTGCTGCGCGGATATTGCGTGCATGCGCGCGGGCATGCGGTGGTGCTGGGCATGCTCGGCCTTGGGATGATGGGCGCGGGGCTGACACAGCACGGGCAGGTGGGCGAGTTCCTGCTGTCCGCGTCGGGTGCGGGCTTGCTGATTGGCGCGCATCTGCTCAACCTGCGCTGGTCGCGCGCTGGCTGAGCCTTACCCCGGGGCCGCCGACACGCTAGACCCTTCAGCATGAGCGTTCACACCCACATCACGCACAGCGGGCCCGCGCTCACCGAGGCGGCGCGAGCGGTGATCGAGGCGGCGGGCGAGCAGTGGACCGATTTGCGCAGCGACGTGTTCGCCACCCTAGCAGCTTTCGCCCGGCCCGCGTCCGCGTACGATATCGCCGAGGCTGCATCGGCGCGCATCGGACGGCGGCTGGCGGCGAACAGCGTCTACCGCATCCTCGATCTGTTCGTCGCGAACAACGTCGCGCGCCGGGTGGAGAGCCGCAACGCCTATCTCGTCAACGAACATCCGGGCTGCGCGCACGATTGCATCTTTCTGGTGTGCGAAGCGTGCGGCGAGGCCACGCACATCGACGACGACCGGTTGGGCGATGCGCTGCGCGGTACCGCCCGGGGCGCGGGCTTTACGCCGACGCGCCCCGTGATCGAGGTGCATGGCCGCTGCGGAGGGTGCGGGACGTCTTAACCCGCCGCAAACGTTGCGCACCGCTGTGGCCGCCGCGCCACGCGCTTCATCGACAAGCCGCGCCCGAACCGGTAACCAACCCCTTTCGCGCCATGACCCGGGAAGCCCTGTGACGCCCGTAACGCCCCTGCTCGATACCGTCCCCTTCCCCGCCGATCTTCGCCGACTGGAGCATGGCCAGCTCCGACAGGTCGCCGACGAACTGCGCGCCGAGCTGATCGCGGCGGTGAGCGTCACGGGCGGCCATTTCGGCGCCTCCTTGGGTGTGGTCGAGCTGACGACCGCGCTGCACTATGTGTTCGATACCCCGCGCGACAAGCTGATCTGGGACGTCGGCCATCAGGCCTATCCGCACAAGATCCTGACCGGGCGCAGGGACCGCATCCGCACCATTCGCCAGAAGGATGGGCTGAGCGGCTTCACCAAGCGCTCCGAGAGCGAATATGATCCGTTCGGCGCGGCGCATTCCTCAACCTCGATCTCGGCTGCGCTGGGCTTTGCGATTGCCAACAAGCTGGCAGGGCAGCCCGGCAAGGCGATCGCCGTGATCGGCGATGGCGCGATGTCGGCGGGCATGGCGTATGAGGCGATGAACAATGCACGCGAGGCGGGGAACCGGCTGGTCGTGATCCTGAACGACAACGACATGTCGATCGCGCCGCCAGTGGGGGGTCTATCGGCCTATCTGGCGCGTGTTGTGTCGAGCGAGAGCTATTTTGGCATCAAGGACGCGGCGAAGTCGATCGCCAGGCATTTCCCGAGCAAGCTCCAGCATGCGGCCAAGAAAGCCGAGGAATATGCGCGCGGATTGGCGACGGGCGGAACGCTGTTCGAGGAGCTCGGCTTTCATTATGTCGGCCCGATCGACGGTCATAATCTCGATCACTTGCTGCCCGTGCTGGAGAATGTGCGCGATGCCGCCGAAGGCCCCTGCCTGATTCACGTCGTCACCAAAAAAGGTCACGGCTATGCTCCGGCAGAGGCGACGGCGGACAAGTATCACGCGGTTGCAAAGTTTGATGTGGTCACCGGTGCGCAAGTGAAGGCCAAGGCGGGTCCGCCGAGCTATACCAACGTGTTTGCGGGCGCGCTGATCGCGGAGGCGACGCGCGACGAGACCATCGTGGCGATCACTGCGGCGATGCCGGGCGGCACAGGACTGGACAAGTTCGAGAAGGCGTTCCCCACGCGGATGTTCGACGTGGGCATCGCCGAGCAGCATGCGGTAACCTTCGCGGCCGCCCTTGCGGCCCAGGGGATGCGGCCCTTCGCGACGATCTATTCCACCTTCCTCCAGCGCGCCTACGATCAGGTCGTCCACGACGTGGCGATCCAGAACCTGCCCGTCCGCTTCGCGATCGATCGCGCCGGGCTGGTCGGCGCGGACGGCGCGACGCACGCGGGCTCATTCGACGTGACGTACCTCGCAACGCTGCCCAACTTCGTGGTGATGGCAGCCGCTGACGAGATCGAACTCGTCAATATGGTCCACACGATGGCGCTGCACGACAGCGGGCCGATCGCGTGCCGCTACCCGCGCGGCGAGGGGTTGGGACTGGAACTGCCTGCGGCGCCCACGCGGCTAGAGATCGGCAAGGGCCGCGTCGTGCGCGAGGGCAAGACGG
>JBBQJX010000316.1:0-2934 GCA_038326295.1 Sphingomonadales bacterium | reverse complement strand
ACTAACCCCACCCACGTTTCCCTCCCCCCCGCCGTTCCTATTTATTTCCTCTTCGTCTGGGGTGGGGGTGAAGACCGCCGGTACCACTAACCTGTCGGTATTGGAGCGCGCGCCCGGGTTCTGCGGGGGGGGGGGCGGGGGGGCGGGCGCGGGCGCGGGCGGGCTGAGATAGACCGCCGCGCCGATCGAGGCGGCGAGCGCGGCGCCCAGCACGGGCCGCCACGCGCGACGCACGAAGATCGGGGCGGGCCGGGTGGAGGCGAGCGCGTGCGCGACCGCGCGGTCGACGTCACGGGGAGCAACAGGCGCGCCCGCCCAGGCGGCGAGCGCGGTATCGAGCACGGCGGCGCGAGCGCGCTCGCCGTCGAGCGCGGGCGCAAGCGCGAGGAACGCGGCGCAGTCGGCCGCCTCGTCGGCGGGCCAGCGCGCGGAGTTGGCCCCATAGGCTGCGAGGATTTCGGCGGCGCGTTCGGGGGTCATGCTGCGGGGTCCATGTCGCCTAATATACGCGCGAGTTCGCTGCGCGCCCTCGCGAGCAGGCCCTCGATCGCCTTGGGGGTCGTATCGAGGGCCTCCGCGACCTCGGCCGTGCTTGCCTCCTCGCCGTAGAAGAGCGCGATTGCAGCGCGCTGCCGAGTGTTGAGCTGGGCAACGGCGGCGGCTACCCGTGCGGCGGTGTCGGCGGTCTCCAGCTGCTCGTCGGCGCGGGGATCGGGCGAGGCGTGGCCCGAGGCCTCGTCGAGCGGATAAACGAGCCGGATCGTTCGGCGCTTGTCCAGACACGCGTTGGCGACGAGGCGGTGGAACCACGGCGCGACGCGGCCGCGCGCGGGTTCGAACCGGCCCGCCTTGCGCCACAGGTTCAGCAGCGCGGCCTGCACCGCGTCCTCGGCGTCCGGACCCGGCCCAAGCACGCGCCCGGCGATGCGCGCGGCGACGGGCTGCAGCACGCGCGCGAGCGTATCGAATGCCGCGCGGTCCCCCTGCGCGATCCGGGCGATCAGCGTGGCATTGGGATCGAAGCTGTCGCGCGGGGTGATTGCAAGCATCCGGCTGTATACGTGCCGGGTGGCCGCATGCCCCCGCCGGATCGTGCGCGGTGAGCCAGGGCTGGAGGATGGCCAGATATTCCGCGGGGCGGTCATTGGCCGTATCGCGCCCCGCGCCGGGCACGACGCGCACCTGCGCCACGGGGACGCGCGCGGCGAACCCGCGCAAAGTTGGCACCCGGACCTCGTCTTGCTCGCCTGCAACGAAAAGGGTCGGCGAGGCGAGGTGCGGCAGCAGCGGCTCACCGTCATAGTCGCGCAGCGTGCCCGTGGCCGTGAACTCCGAGGGACCCCACATCGATTCATTGGCCTTGGTGCCGAACTTGATTCCACGCCGGGCGGCATAGGCCGAAACCGCCGGATCGGGGGGTTCGCGCGTGAGGAAGTGGTGGTTCCAGTCCTCGACCGCGGCCTGATAGGCGGGGCCATAATCGTGCGCGCGCTCGCCCGCAGCAATCGCGGCGCACGTGGCGGATGAAAGCGTGGCTTCGAGCACGGCGGCGTCGGCCTCCCACGCGCGGGTCGAGATCAGCGGGGATTTCAGGATCAGCGATTGCAGCCCGGCGGGCTGACGCGCGCCATATTCGAGCGCGATCGTGCCGCCCCAGCTCTGGCCGAGCAGATGGAGGCGCGTGAGGCCGAACGCGGCGCGCACCGCGTCGACCTCGGAGACGAAGCGTTCGACCGTCCAGTTCGCCGGATCGCCGGGCGCATCGGAAAGGCCGCAATCGAGCTGATCGTACAGGATGATCGCTCGCGTGCGCGCGAGCGGGGCGACCAGCGGCATCGCGTGCGCGTGGCCGCTGCCCGGGCCGCCGTGGACACAGAGCAGTGGCGCGGCACGGGCATCGAGCGGGCCGTTGACGCGCGCATACAGCATTCCGCCGCGCACGGGGACGCGCAGTTCACGATCGGGCGAAAGGATGGTCGCAGGAACGCGGGCGCGGGCGAACGGAACGGCAAGCGGGGCCAGCGAGGCCGCGAAGCCGAGGCGGAGCATGGCGCGGCGGCCAAGGGCGGTTGCTGGCATCGACGTCATTCCCCGGAGCGCGCCGGTAGGCCTCAAAGTGAGCGGGTCATCGCGCACGTTCGTCCGCCAGTGCGACGATGGTCGCAGCATGACGGCGGGCGATCGTCATCCGGTCCGCGCCGTAACCGCCACCGAGCACGCTGGCGAGCGCGATGCCGCGCCGGGCGGCTTCGCGCATGACATGGCGGTCGCGCGCGTCCAGCCCCGCATCGGTCAGCGCGAGGCGGCCGAGCTTGTCGTCGACGTGCGGATCGACGCCCGCCTGGTAGAGGATGAGATCGGGATCGAAGTGATCGAGGATCGGCGCGAGTTCTACGGCGAGTGTCGCGAGATAGGCGGCGTCCTCCATGTTGTCGGGAAGCGGGACATCGCGGTCCGAGGCGGTTTTGCGGACGGGGAAGTTCTTCTGCGCGTGCATCGAGAAGGTGAACACGCGCGGCTCGCTGGCGAGCAGCGCGGCGGTGCCATCGCCCTGATGCACATCGAGATCGACGATGAGGATGCGGCGTGCGTCGCCCTCGGCGAGCAGACGGACGGCGGCGATGACGAGATCGTTCAGCACGCAGTAGCCAGCACCCGTATCGGCGAGCGCATGGTGCGAGCCGCCCGCGCCGTTGGCGGCGTAGCCGTGGGCGAGCGCGAGGCGGGCAGCGAGGTGAGTGCCGCCCGCCGAAAGCAGCGAGCGGCGGGCGACGCGCGGCGTGACATCGAAGCCGATGCGGCGGCGGATCGCGGGATCGACGGCGGCGGACAGGACGGCTTCGGCATAGGCGGGGGTGTGGACGCGCTCGACCCAGTGGCGCGGCATCGGATCGGGGGTGTGGATCGCGAGCGCCGCACCACGCTCGGCGAGCG
>JBBQJX010000315.1:0-2958 GCA_038326295.1 Sphingomonadales bacterium | reverse complement strand
CGATCCTCAAACCGACGGGCGCTTCGCGCGCGTGCTTCCCAATGGCCGCTTGAGCGTGCCCGCTGCCGTCCGGCGGCGCATGGGGTGGGAGCCGGGGGCTCGCCTCAAGCTCGAAGAGACCGAGCGGGGTCTGATCGTGCGGACGGCTTCGCAGGGCGTCAGCGAAGCGCAGGCGCGATATCGGGCGATGCTCGGCGACAAGCCTGGGAGCAGCGTCGACGATTTCCTGCGGGAGCGTCGGGCGATGTGGGGCCAAGATTGATCGAGTATATTATGGATGCGTCCGCAGTGCTGGCCATGCTTCGGGAAGAACCGGGTGCAGAGCGCGTGCGCCAGGCGGTGGCGCGATCCGCGATCTGTACTGTGAACCTCGCCGAAGTGGTCGAACGGATGGCGCGGGACGGAAACGACGCCGCGACCATCGCAGCAACGGTCGATCCGATATTTTCCGAGGAGATCGTCCCTGATCGTGCGCTGGCTTTCGATGCGGGCATGCTCGGGCCACCAACGCGCCAGGCCGGGCTGTCGCTCGGCGACCGCTTTTGCCTGGCGCTCGCGCGGCGCGAGGGGGCGGTGGCGCTGACGGCGGATCGCGCGTGGGCTGCGGTGGCAGACGCGGTCGGGGTGCAGGTGGAGGTGGTGCGCTAAAGCCGCGCGATCGCCGCCCGCAGCCGTGAGATCGACGTGGCGAGCGCGGCATCGGTGCTGAGCTGGCGCGGGGCGCGATCGGCGAGCGCGCGCAGGCGCTCGTTGGCGCGGTCGATCGTCAACGGGGTCGAGCGCGGCGGGGGTGGCTCCGCGACCTTGGCACCCAGGCGCAGCGCGACGCGCTTGGCGAAGTTGCGCGGCGACAGGGGGGCGTTTGACAGCTCGGGTAGCCGGTGGATGACGGGTTCGATGCCGACGCTCAGGCCCCAGTCGCGCCATTTCCAGCCGTAGTGATCGGGATAGATGCCCACCCCCACCCAGGGCGTGCGCAGCGCGTCGGCAGCGATCGCGCCGTGCATCGCCTCGGTGATCAGGCTTTCCACCCCGGCAATCTGCGCCAGCGTGGTTTCGACCGGGCCTTCGGGATCGATATACACCAGCCCCATGCCCTCGGCGGTGGCGCGCCAGTCCCAATGCTCGATGCTGACATAATGGGGCATGAAGCCGACGCCCGCGCGCGTCGCGGCAGGCGGGACGAAACCGGCCGCGAGGATCGCGGGATCGCCGACCGCGAGATCGGGGGTGAGACCGAGCGCCTGCGCGGTCAGCGGACCGCGCACGCCCAGAATGCGCCAGCGTCCATCCGGCGTGGGGATCGTGCCCAGCCCCGCGCCCGCGCCGAGCACCACGAGGTCGCCCGTCGCGGGCAGGCGCTCGTTCAGCAGCGTGCCGATGCCCACCAGCCACGCGCCCTCGCCGTCGAGGACGCCGGGCAGCAGCCGGGGCCACAGCCAGGGGTTCAGATCGTCACCGAAATTGCCGTGCGGGCGATCGAACCAGTAGAGTTTCATGGCCGAGCCCGCACGCTAAGGGAACCGATGCCCGTCTCTGTACTGATCCCGGCTTACGATGCCAGCGCGACACTCGGGCGGGCGCTCGATTCGGTCGCGGCGCAGCGCCTCGACGGGATCGATGTGATCGTGGTGGACGATGGCTCGACCGATGCGACCGCCGCAGTGGCGGCAGCGCATCCGGTGGGCGCGCGGGTGCTGCGGCATCAGGCAAACCGGGGATCGTCCGCCGCGCTCGCGACCGCGCTGGCGGCGGCACGGCACGACCGGGTGGCATTCCTCGATGCGGACGACGAGTGGCTGCCGGGCAAGCTGACGGCGCAGCTGGCGGCGTTGGGCGAAGTGACCTCGATCGTGGCGACGGGATTTGCGCATGTGGACCCCGCCGGGCGCGAACTCTGGACCTATGGCGCGGAACCCGCCGCGCGGGCGGGGGTCGATTTCTGGAAGGCGTTGCTCGAACATTCGATGATCGCGAAGCCGAGCGTGCTGACGCGCGCCTCGTCGATCGCGCGCGCGGGCGGGTTCGATCCCGCGCTGACGGTGGCGGAGGATCAGGACATGTGGATCTGCCTCGCGCTGCTGGGCCCGGTCGCGTATTTGCCGCAAGTGCTGCTGCGCGTGCATGGGCAGGCGCGCGGGCTGGGTCGGCGACAGGCCTCGCCCGACCGGGACTATGTCCTGCCGATGGTCGAGCGATATCTGACGCTGCTGGCGGACCGGCTGACGCGCGCCGAGGTGCGCCGGGTGCGGGCGCGGCGCTACGGCGCGGCGGCGCGCAACCTGATCGGCCGGGGGCAGGCGGCCGAGGCGCTGCCTTATGCGCAGACCGCAATCGCCAACGGTGCGCCTGCGCTACCGCTGGCGGCGGCCATAGCGCGCGGGCTGGTGCGCCGACGAATGCGCGGCGCCTAAAGCGGGTGCGCCGCGCGCCAGGCTTTTACGCCCGCGAGCATTTCCTCGACATGGTGCGCGGGCGACAGGTTGGAGTAGGCCGCGCTCACCTTGCCGTCGGTGCCGATCACATAGGACGAGCGGTTCGAATGGCCGGGGAACAGCGCCATGGTGGAGCCATAGCTTTTGGCGATATCGAGTTTGGGATCGCCGACGACGGGGAATTTGGACCGGCATTCGACCTTCGAGAATTCGGCGATGCGATCGATATTGCCCGCCGTCACTCCGATCAGCGACGCGCCCATCGCCTCGAACTGCGCGGCGGCTTCGGCGAAATTATGCGCCTCGATCGTGCAGCCGGGCGTGAAGGCGGCGGGGAAGAAATACAGCACCACCGGGCCTTTCTTGAGCGCTTCAGCCAGGTGAAACTGGAACGTCTTGCCGTCGAGCGCGCCCTCGGCCCGGAAATCGGGCGCGGCCGCCCCCACCTTGAGCGCGGCGGACGCGGGCGAGAGCACCGGGCCGACGGCGGCGAGGACCAATCCGCCGAGGGCGGAAGCGAACT
>JBBQJX010000314.1:0-2976 GCA_038326295.1 Sphingomonadales bacterium | reverse complement strand
CGATCTGGTGGGCAAGGATGCCATCGTGTTGCGCGACGGCGCGCAGGTGACCGAGTTTCGCGAGGGGCTGCTCCCCTGGGCGCTCCAGACGCCGACCGCGCTCGTCTTTGACGAATATGATGCCGGCCGTCCCGACGTCATGTTCGTCATCCAGCGCGTGCTCGAAGCGGACGGACGCCTGACCCTCCTCGATCAGAACCGCGTCATCCGACCCAACCCGTGGTTTCGCCTGTTCGCCACCGCCAACACCGTGGGGCTGGGCGACACGACCGGCCTCTACCACGGTACGCAGCAGATCAATCAGGGCCAGATGGATCGCTGGAGCATCGTGACCACGCTCAACTACCTCCCCGCCGACACCGAGACCGAGATCGTCGCCGCCAAGGCAAAGGGCTTCGATACGCCCGAGGGCCGCAAGACGGTCAGGAACATGGTCAAGGTGGCGGATATGACGCGCGCGGGCTTCATCGCGGGCGATATCTCCACCGTCATGAGCCCACGCACTGTGCTCACCTGGGCGCAGAACGCTGCAATCTTCGGCGATCTGGGCTTCGCCTTCCGCCTGAGCTTCCTCAACAAATGCGATGAGGCGGAGCGCGGTATCGTCTCCGAATATTATCAGCGCGTGATGGGCGACGATCTGCCCGACAGCGTCGCGGCGAAGGCACGCCGCTGACGCGCTGTCCAAGTAGCCAGCCGGTTGCTCGTGTCAGGGCGCGGCCGCGTTAACGGCCGCGCCCTTCTCACCGTTCAGCGTGCCGCGCGCCGCCGGACCAAACCGAGCGTCATCGCGCCCAGCCCGAACAGCATGAACGCGTAGGGTTCGGGGACGGAAATGCCCGAGTCGTCGGTCTCGCAGCCCAGCGTATCGATCGACACGACGTTGGTATCGAGCGTCACCGCGCCAGTACGTGCCAGCGCGCGGCCGCACTGGATCGTCGCGCCGGTATTGAGTGTGATGCTCGCCAGCGCGAGGATGTTACCCGCAAACGCGGTCGTCGTGCCGAGCGTTGCCGAGCTGCCGACCTGCCAGAAAACGCTGTCGCCATTGCCGTTGCCAGTGAACAGTACCGAGGACGCGCTCGCGGTGGTGAGCGTGCTGCCGATCTGGAACAGGAAGACCGAATTCGGATCGCCCAACGCGTTCAGCGTCAGGTCTCCGGTGAGCTGCGCCGACGAATCGAAACAATAGGACCCTGGCGTCAGCGTCAATCCGCCGAGATCCTGACCGGTGAGGTTGACGCCGCACGCCTGCGCGGCGGCGGCGTTGTACGCGGTCGTCAGGTCGGCCTGTGCCGACGCCGCCACCGCATCTCCGGCGTGGATCGTGCCGGTGACGATCCCGGGCGGAAAGCCGGTGATCGCAAGCCCCGGCGATACCCCGAGATCGCCGTTGACGAGCGATGGGCCGGTATTGGTGACCGTCGACGCGCCGAGGACCGCGAACGCATCGGCGGTACCCAAGTCGACATTGGTGGCAAGCGCGTGGGCGGCGCTTGGCAGGAGGACGAGCAATGCAAGCGATGTCTTCAACAGGCGCATGACCTTGTTCCGATCGCGTAAAGATCGCCCAACAGGAATGCCGGACGATTACCGAGATCCATGCAAGAGATGCGCCAATGGCAGAAATGCTTCGAGTCGCGCAAATCTGCCTCGCCTTCATCGTCGTGAAGTGTAAAGAATTCCGACGGTTGTAAGTAAAGGATGGTAAACGACAGCGGGAGTTGTTGCCGAAGGCCTATGCAAAACTGTCGCACCTTCGTTTCGCAGCCGCAATGCCGGATTTGGTATTACATTACACTAGCTTGTCTGTGGCTGTGCCTCCGGACGCGCGGCGTCGAAGGCGTCCAACTGTCGCAGCGCCGCGTCGGCAGCGACCAGCAGGCCGAACGGCGACAGGTCCACTCCGAACCGCCTTGCATTGTATATCTGCGGCACGAGGCACACGTCCGCCAGCGTCACCTCCGCCCCGAACAGGTACGGGCCCGTCGCCGTCGCCATCGCCTCAAGCGCCGCGAAACCGAGCGCAATCCAGTGCGCCGCCCACGCGTCCGTGCCCGCCTGGTCCGCGCCAAACTGGCTCGTCAGCCGCCGTAATACCGCCAGATTGCCATGCGGCTGGATATCGCACGCAATGATCTGCGCCGCCTGCCGCACGCGGGCTCGAGCGCTGGGATTGGCGGGCAAAAGTGCCGGAGCTGGATACACTTCATCGAGATATTCGATGATCGCCAGCGATTGGCCGATCGTCACGTCGCCGTCGATCAGCAGCGGCACCCGCCCCTGCGGATTGATCCGCAGATACGCCGGATCGGACTGCGCGTCGTGGCGCAAATCCACCTCGCGCGCCTCGTACGCCAGCCCCTTGAGCGCCAGCGCGATCCGGACCCGGTAGGACGAGGTCGATCGCCAATAGCCATAAAGGATCACGCGCGCGCCACCGCCTGCTCGATCGCACCGAAAATGCTCCGCCCGTCCGCATCCAGCATCTCGATCCGCACCCGCTGCCCGAAGCGCAGGAACGGCGTCACCGGCGCGCCCTGCGCGATGGTTTCGATCATGCGCACCTCGGCGATGCAGCTATATCCCGGCCCGCCGTCCGTCATCGAGCGCGCGGGTTCGCCCCCGGGCTTGTTGGAAACCGTGCCCGATCCCACGATCGCCCCCGCGCCCAGCCGCCGCGTCTTCGCCGCATGCACGATCAGTTCGGGAAAGCCGAACGTCATGTCCTGCCCCGCATCGGGCTCGCCGAACGGCCGCCCGTCGATCGCGGTCCGCAGCCGCAGATGCACCCGCGCGCCGTCCCACGCGTCGCCCAGTTCGTCGGGCGTGACCGCCACGGGCGAGAAGCCCGTCGCGGGCTTGGACTGGTAGAAGCCGAACCCCTTGGCCAGCTCGCCCGGGATCAGGTTGCGCAGCGACACGTCGTTGACGAGGACGATGAGCCGGATCGCGGCGGCGGCCTCCTCGCGCGAG
>JBBQJX010000313.1:0-2988 GCA_038326295.1 Sphingomonadales bacterium | reverse complement strand
GTGACCGGGGGCGCGAAACGCATCGGCGCGGTCCTGTCGCGGGCGCTCGCGGCGGAGGGGTGGCGGGTGCTGGTGCATTGCAACACTTCGCGCGCGGATGCGCACGCGCTGGCCGGGGAGATCGGGGGCGTGGTGGTTGCGGCGGATCTGGCGAGGGCGGATGCAGTCGATGCGATCATGGGCGCGGCGGGGGGGCGCGCCCGGCTGCTGGTGAACAATGCCTCGCTGTTCGTGTACGACCGGTTGGACGATTTCACCGAGGCGGACTGGACGGCGCATATGGACGTGAACGTGCGCGCGCCCGTGATGCTGGCGCGCGCATTCGCGCGCGCACTGCCCGACGGCGCGCGCGGGCTGGTTGTGAACCTGCTGGACGCCAAGCTGACCGCGCCCAATCCCGATTATTTCAGCTATACGGTCTCACGTTATGCGCTGGCAGGGGCGGGCGAACTGCTCGCGCGCGCACTGGCACCGCGCTGCCGCGTCAACGCGATCGCGCCCTGGGTCACGATGACGAGTGGGCCGCAAAACCGGGCGGACTTCGAGCGGGTCCATGCGATGACGCCGCTCGGCATGGGGGTGGAGGCGGACGATCTGGCGCGCGCGCTCATGTTTCTGGTGGCGAGCCCCACGATGACCGGGCAGACGATCACGGTGGACGCGGGCGCGCGCTTCATGGGATTGCCGCGCGATGTCGCGTTTCTGGAAGATTGACGATGTTTGAGAATTTGCACGGGATGGTGCCCGAAGCGCTCGCCCCGCAGGCATACAAGATCATGCTGGAAGATCACAGCTTCGAGGCCGATATCGGCTTCCATGAATTCGAGGTCGGTACGCTGCAACGGCTGATGGCGACGATAGAGGTGTGGCTCGATCCCGCCACGCTGCCGCGCGAGGATTTGCGCGAGGAGGCGTGGGATTATGATTTCCTGCGCCACGAGATCGCACGCATCACGAACGGGCGGCGATTCAACCTTCAGGAGACGCTGGCGCGCGAGATTTACGATCTGATCGCGGCGCGGATGGGCGTGGTGGGTTTGCGCGTGCGGACGCGCAAGACGGATGTTTATCCCGATGCGTTGTCGGTCGGGGTGGAACTGGCATCTTTCGGGGGGGTGCCCCGACACGCGCCGAGTTGGGACAGCACGAAGGCGTAATCGGACGCCGCCTGCGGACGGAGCGCGGGATCGAGATCGGCGGTGGCGGCGGGCGGGAGCGCGCGCGGCAGGCCGCAGGCGAGACCGTACCACGCGAGCGTATCGCGCTGCGGTGGCGGCGCATCGGTATCGATCGTGTCGCCACTGGCCGAAGTCCAGCGCCTGGCCTCGCCGGGGCGGCTGATAACGACGAGACTGGTGGGGAGGGACGCGTCGGTCTTGAGGAAGATTTGCGTTTCGACCTCGCCGGGGACCGCGCCCGTCACGGTGAAGGCGCGCGTCACCGTGACGGTCTTTGCAGGTGTTGCGGCGTGCGCCTCGCGCAGGATGGTGGCGACGCGGGCTTCGAGCGCTGCGTCGGCGGCGATCTGCGCGTTCGGGCGCGCGAGGCGGAACTGATCGGGCCGGCCGGGCGTGGGAAGGAGGAAGAGCAGGACGTCCCGATCGTCGATATCGGGGCGGACTTCGGAAGGCACGTCCCAAAGATATTCCACGCGCGATGGCACGGGGCCGGGCGCAAGGATGGCGCGTGCGACATCGGCGCGCACCAGGTAGCGGCGCGCGCCCGGCACGAGATCGGGGGCGGATTTGCGGGGCACGCGGATCGTTGCGCGAACGCGCGCGGCGAGCACGACGGGCGCGGCGAGCGCCAGATCGGCGAGATCGGCGTAGGCGGAAACGCGGGCGACGCCGGGACGATCCGGGGCGGTGAGGCCGGGCACCGGGGCAGCGGCAAGCGCTGCGGCCAGCGCTGCGGTTAACCAATTTGCACGATCGCGGCGCGACGGCGTTTGGATGCTTGACACAGGCACGGGTTTCGGGGCCTCTTTATCCACAGTCGCGCCACAATTCGATTGCGGCGCGTTGACACCGACGTTAACGCAAGCGCCCGAACCGGCCAAGCGCCCCACAGATGGGCCGGCCACGAGGGCGACGAGAGGGAGCCGCGAGGCCGAGCATGAGCTATTTGACCGCTTCTGGACCGAGCAATCGCAAACTGACCGCACTCGGCGTGGCGGTCCTTGTTCATATCGCGCTGATTTATGCGCTTCTGACCGGGCTCGCGTCGGACGCGTTGCACAAGATTCAGAAAGCAACCGAGGCGGTCGAGATCAAGGTGGAGAAACCCAAGGAGGAGCCGCCACCCCCGCCACCCGAGAAGCTGGACGAAATTCCCGTGGTGACCCCGCCGCCCGACGTTGTGGTTCAGACCCAGAGTGCGGCACCGCCGCCGATCACGACCACGACCACGGTCTCGGTCCCGACTCCGCAGCCGACCTTCACGCCCGCACCCGAGCCAAGGCCCGCGCCACCGCCGCCGCCTCCCAAGCCAGCGGCGCCAGCGGTGGCGGCCCGAATCCGCGGCAATCCGCAAAGCCTGATCACGGCGGACGATTATCCCGACAGCTCGCTGCGCGCCGAGGAGGAGGGCGTCACCGCGATCAGCTACGATGTGAGCGACAAGGGACGCGTCGAGAATTGTACGGTTACGTCGTCGAGCGGTCATCCAAAGCTGGACGAGGCTACGTGCACGATCGCGACGCGGCGGTTCCGGCTCGATCCGGCGCGTGCAGAGGGCGGCGCGGTGATGCGCGGCACGGGTTCGTTCCGCTTCCGCTGGCAGATTCCGAAGGATCGCGGAGGTTGCCAGGCACAAGTGTCGGCCGCGCGGGTGCGCGCTTTACAGCACTGAACCAGACTCCGCGCCCGCGCGGACGAACATCAAGGGAAAGACCATTATGAAGAAGTCTCTGCTGCTCGGGCTGCCGTTGGCCCTGCTGACCGCCGGTGCCGCGCTCGCACAGGATGCTGCTGCCGTACCGGTCGCCGC
>JBBQJX010000312.1:0-2996 GCA_038326295.1 Sphingomonadales bacterium | reverse complement strand
TGCGAAATCCGGCCGTGCTGCCATCTGCATCAGCGTCCAGCGGACATAAACGGGGTGATCGGTGCCGATCCGCAACTCTGCGCCGGGCGCGAGCTTGGCGGCGAGCATGTCGAGCGGGCCGGGATTGACGAAGCGTCGCTTGGCATGACGTGCCTTGGGCCAGGGATCGGGATGCAGCAGGAAGGCGCGCGACAGGCTGGCGTCGGGCAGCCGTTCGAGCACGTCCAGCGCGTCGCCCATGTGAAGGCGGACGTTGGGGATGGCGCGCGCGTCGATATGCGCCAGCGCGCCCACCACGCCGTTCAGGAACGGCTCGGCCCCGATCAGGCCGACACTCGGGTTGGCCTCGGCCTGCGCGGCCATATGCTCGCCCGAGCCGAAGCCGATCTCGAACCAGAGCGGGCGGGAGTCGCCGAACAGCGCCCGGGCGTCGAGGGGGCCGGGCGGGACCGACACGCGCGGCAGCAGCCGCTCGACGAGCTCGGTCTGGCCCAGGCGCAGCGCATGGCCCTGGCGGCGACCGTAGAGACGGCGGGTGGTGGCGGGATCGGACTGCATGGGATGCAAGGGCCTGAGGCCCTTGCCCGCCGGAGGCGCTTTACGCCAGCGCGCGCCGGAGCTCGTCCACGAGATCCAGCTTCTCCCAGCTGAAGCCGCCGTCCGCCTCTGGCTCGCGACCGAAGTGGCCGTAGGCGGCGGTGCGCTCGTAGATCGGCTTGTTCAGGCCCAGATGCGTGCGGATACCCTTGGGTGTCAGGCGCACGAGCTGCGGCAGCACGGTCTCCAGCTTCTCCGGATCGACCTCGCCCGTATCGTGCAGGTCCACATAGAAGCTCAGCGGCTCGGCGACGCCGATGGCATAGCTGATCTGGATCGTGCAGCGCTTGGCGAGGCCCGCGCCCACCACGTTCTTCGCCAGATAGCGGCACGCATAAGCGGCGGAGCGATCGACCTTGGTCGGGTCCTTGCCGCTGAACGCCCCGCCGCCATGGGGCGACGCGCCGCCATAGGTATCGACGATGATCTTGCGGCCGGTGACGCCCGCATCGCCATCGGGCCCGCCGATCTCGAACAGACCGGTCGGGTTGACGAAGATGTTCGCATCGTTGGGCATCCAGCCCTCGGGCAGCACCTCGGTCATCACGCCCTTGGCATAGTGGCGCAGTTCGTCCTGATCCGCGCCGCGCTTGTGCTGGGTGGAGATTACGACGCCGGTGGCGCGCTGCGGGCGGCCGTTCTCGTATTCGAGCGTCACCTGCGACTTCGCATCGGGTTCGAGGAACGGCACCGTGCCCGAATGGCGATCGATCGCCAGCTTCTGCAGCAGCCGGTGCGAGTAGAAGAGCGTCGCGGGCATCAGCGCGGGGGTCTCGTCGGTGGCAAAGCCGAACATGATGCCCTGATCGCCCGCGCCCTCGTCCTTGTTGCCCGCCTCATCGACACCGCGTGCGATATCGATCGATTGCGCGTGGAGGTGGTTCTCGAACTTGGAATAGCGCCAGTGGAAGCCCGTCTGCTCGTAGCCGATGCGCTTGACCGCGTTGCGCGCGGCGTCCTCGATCTCGAAGAGCGTCGGTTCGTTGCCCTCGGACACGCGGACCTCGCCCGCGAGCACGATGAGGCGCGTGGTGACGAGCGTCTCGCAGGCGACGCGCGCGACGGGGTCCTTGCTCAGGAACAGATCGACGACCGCGTCCGAAATCTGGTCGGCGACCTTGTCAGGGTGGCCTTCGGAGACCGATTCAGACGTGAAGAGATAGCGGCCGTGGCGCATGGACTGGGTTCCCGACAAAAGCTTCGCCGCCGCCTAGGACCGAAATGTCGCGGCGGCAAGGGGGATATAAGGTTTGCTTTAAGTCCGGAGGCGGCGGGCGCGGCGGGCGGCGGTGAGCGCGAGCGCGCCCAGACCCAGCGGGATAAGATCTCCGCCACGCGAGAAGGGCGTGGGCGGCGCGGCGGGGGGAAGCGGCACCACCAGCGCGCTCGCGGTGCGCTGCGGCACGGTCGCCAGCAGCGCGCCGCGTGCATCGATCAGCGCGCTGACGCCCGTGGGGGTGGAGCGCGCAATGGGCAGCCCCTCCTCGATCGCGCGCAGCCGGGCCAGCGCGAGGTGCTGCCACGGGCCGGTGTCCGCGAACCACGCGTCGTTGGAGGGATTGAATAGCCACGCGGGGCGATGCGCTTCATCGACGATCGCGGTGGGGAAGATCATCTCGTAGCAGATCAGCGGGCCGACGGCGGGGATGCCGGGGAGCGACAGCGTGCGTGGCCCCGGGCCCGGCGTGAAATCGATATCTCCGGGCGCGAGGCGCGACAGGCCGAGCGCGTCGGCGATCGGGCGCAAGGGCACATATTCGCCGCCGGGCACTAGGTGGGATTTATCGTAGCGCGCCAGGATGTGGGCGGAGGCGTCGATCACGAAGACGCTGTTGGTGGCCTTCACCGCCGCGCCACGCGCATCGTACGCCACCGAAAGCCCGCCGCTCAGCAGCAGATCGCCGGGGCGTAGCAGCGTGGCGAGGCGCGCGCGCAAGGGAGCGTCGGTTTCGGGTGTGCGATCCGCGAGCGCGACCTCGGGCCAGAGGATGACGCGCGGGGTGCCGGGCACGGGCGGGGTGCGCGGACGGCTGAGCGCGATGAGCGTGGCGAGGTTTCGTTCGGAGGCGGCGGGCTCCCACTTCTGGTCCTGGCCGATATCGGGCTGGACGATGACGAGCTGGACGGGAGGGGCCGGGGCGGTAGAATTTGTGGTCGCGAACGCGCCGACGAGCGCCAGCGCGCACGCGGCTGCGAGCGGCCAGACGCGCGCGAACGCGATCGCCGCCGCCGCAAGCGCGATCAGGCCCGAGAGGCCGAGCGCACCCCAAGTGGCCGCCGCGTGCGGCAACCCCGGCACGTCGAGCGTGGACGCCGCGAGCGTGTTCCACGGGAAGCCGGTAAACAGATGCCCGCGTAGCCACTCGGTCGCTTCCCAGGCGGCGGGAAAGGCGAACAGG
>JBBQJX010000311.1:0-2997 GCA_038326295.1 Sphingomonadales bacterium | reverse complement strand
GGGGCCTTCCTCGTCCGCGTCGACGAAATCGTCGAGCGCTTCCTCGACATCCTCGTGACGGCCGACCTGTTCGGCGAGCACGTCCTCGCCAACGGCTTCCTCAAGCGCGGGATACAGGATCTCGTCCTTGAGCTGCGCGTGGATATCGAGGCGCAGGATCGCCTCGTCGACGATCTCGCGGCGGCGATCCTCGTTCGCCCCGCTGAACGCGTCGAAGAGCGCATTGATCGCGGCATGTTCCTCGCGAACGAGCGTGAGCGCGCGCGAATCGGCTTGGGTGTTGGCCATGGGTAATCTCCAGCGATGGGTCGATGCGAAGGCTAAACCCGGCCCCGGTCGAACCGGTTCCGGGCGGACACGGGCATCGGCCTACCGGGCGTCGGGCGTTCCCACAAGCACGCAAGGCGCACTGCGCTCGCCCGGGACGCGGCGGTCCGGCGAGCGCTTGGGTTGGGGCCAGAACGCGCTGGCGCGCACCGTTAACGTCGCTGGCGCAGGGCTTGCAGCGTGGGGGTGCCGCCCCGGAGTGTCCAATGCCCGAACTTGCGCTTGCCCTGCCCGCCCAGCCGCAGCCCGATGCGTTGATTGCCGAACATGGCGCGCTGGTGCGGCGAATTGCGCGCAAGTTGCACCGATCGGCGGGCGCGGCCATCGATCTTGAAGATCTGGTGCAAACAGGGATGCTGGCACTGGTCCAGGCGGCGCGCGCGTTCGTCGATCGGGGCGAAGCGACGTTCGCCACTTACGCAACGATGCGCGTGCGCGGCGCGATGATCGATGTGTTGCGCAGCAGCGCGACGATCAATCGGGGGGCGATGCGTCGGCGCAAGCACCTCAAGGAAACCGAAGCCGTGCTGGAGGGGAGGCTGGGCCGTGCGCCCACTTCCGGCGAGGTGGCGGGCGAGCTGGGGCTGAGTGCTGCGGGCTACCGGAGCGCAGTCGATGCGGCGCAGCCGGTGTATCTGGAGCCGTTGGACGCGGTCTATTCGGACCGCTCGTCGGCGTTCGCGAGCGAGGAGCCCAACGCGTTCGACAATCTGGAACGCGAGGGGCTGCGCGATGCGCTGGCGGGGGCGATCGCCCGGCTGCCGAGGCGGGAATCGCTGGTGTTGCAGCTGTATTTCATCGAGGAACTGACGCTGGACGAGATCGGCCAGACGATGGACGTCGGCGCGGCGCGCGTGTGCCAGATCAAGAAGCAGGCGCTGGACCGGTTGCGCGAGAAGCTGGGGCCGGTCTGGGGGTGAGGCAAAGATCAGCCGGAGCGTAGCAGCGCCACCGCCGCGTCGCGTTCGAACAGGTACAGCGCGGTGCGGGCCGCCTGGCCGCGCGGAGTAGCGAGCGTGGGATCGGCGGCAACCAATGCGGCGGCGTCGTCCCTCGCGGCCTGCGTTAACCGCGCGACGTGATCGGGGGTGGCGAGGCGGAAGGCGGGATCGCCCGACTGGCGCGTGCCGAGTAGTTCGCCCGCGCCGCGCAGTTCGAGGTCTTTCTCGGCGAGCGCGAAGCCATCGTTGCTCGATTTGAGGAAGGCGAGCCGCTGGCGGGCGGTTTCGCTGAGCGGTTCACCACGTAGCAGCAGGCAGACGCTGCGGCCCCCTCCCCTGCCGACGCGGCCGCGCAGCTGGTGGAGCTGGGCCAGGCCGAAGCGTTCGGCAGCCTCGATTACGATCAGCGTGGCGGCGGGGACGTCGACCCCGACCTCGATGACCGTGGTGGCGACGAGGACCTGGGCGTCCCCGGCGGCGAAGGCGGCCATGGCAGCATCCTTCGGGCCGGGGCGCAGGCGGCCGTGGACGAGGGCGACGCGCTCCGTACCCAAGCGGCCGCGCAGTTCGGCGGCACGCGTTTCGGCCGCCGCATCATCGGCGGATTCGCTGCCATCGACGAGCGGGCACACCCAATAGGCCTGGCCGCCCGACGCGATGTGACGGCCGAGCGCCTCGTACACCTGGGTCAGACGCTCGAGGCTGATGACGCGGGTTTCCACGGGCGTACGGCCGGGCGGCATCTCGTCGAGGCGGCTCACATCCATCTCGCCGTAGGCGGTGAGCGTGAGTGTGCGCGGGATCGGGGTGGCGGTCATCGAGAGGAGGTGCGGGCGCGTGCCGGGGCGCGCCTTATCGGTCAGCGCCTTGCGCTCGGCAACGCCGAAGCGGTGCTGCTCGTCGATCACCACGAGGCCGAGGTCGGCGTAGGCGACGCTCTCCTGAAAGAGCGCGTGGGTGCCGATCAGGATGTGGACGTGGCCCTGCGCAAGATCGGCGAGGAGGGTTTCGCGCGCCGGGCCCTTGTCGCGCCCCGTCAGGATTTCGACGCGGATGGGCAGGTCCGCCAGCAGATTGGCGAGTGTGGCGTAGTGCTGGCGCGCCAGCAGCTCGGTGGGGGCCAGCAGCGCGGCCTGTGCGCCGCTCTCGACCGCCTGGACGAGGGCTGCGGCAGCGACCAGCGTCTTGCCCGCGCCGACATCGCCTTGGAGCAAGCGGAGCATCGGTTCGGGCGTGGCCATGTCCGCGCCGATCTCGGCGATGGCGCGGGACTGGGCGCTGGTGGGGGTGTAGGGAAGCGCTGCGAGCATTCTGGCGCGGAGCCGGCCCATGCCGGGCAGCGCGCGGGTGGCACGGCGTTTGGTCGACGCGCGCACGAGCAGAAGGGCGAGCTGGCCCGCGAAGAGTTCGTCGTAGGCGAGGCGGGTGCGCGCGGTCTCGTCGAGCGCATGCGCGCGGGCGAGTGCTTCGTGCCAGCGCGGCCAGCCATCGAAGCCGATCTGCGCGGGCGCGGCCCATTCGGGGAGTTCGGGCGCGCGGGCGAGCGCGGCGGTAGCGAGCGTGCCCAAGCGCTTGTTGGTCATGCCTTCGGTCAGCGGATAGACGGGTTCGCGCGCAGGGATGGTTGCCCCCTCCGCTTCTAAAACGACATAATCGGGGTGGGTGATCTGCAGCCGGTCGCCGTACCGTTCGAGCCGGCCGCTGACGATGCGGCGCGCGCCGACGGGGA
>JBBQJX010000310.1:0-3002 GCA_038326295.1 Sphingomonadales bacterium | reverse complement strand
GTGAACAGGCGGCCCAAGATCAGCGCATCCGCGGGATCGCGCACGAAGAATTCGTCGAGGCAGAGCAGCCGTGCCGCGGGTGCGAGCGTGTGCGCGATCGTGATGAGCGGATCGGGGGTTTGCTGGTGCCTGAGCGCGAACAGGCGCGCGTGAATATCGAGCATGAACGGATGGTGGTGGACGCGTTGCTTGGGTGCAGGCGCGTGCGCGTGGAACAGGTCCATCAGCATCGTCTTGCCGCGTCCGACGCCGCCCCACAGATAAATGCCGCGCGGGGCCGGTGCCCGGGGCTTGCCGGTCAACCACGCGAACAGCCCGGGCTTGTGCGCGGGGGGGATCAGGGCGGTCGCGAGATCGTCCAGCTGCGCAATGGCGGTCGCCTGCGCGGGATCGGGCCGAAGCTCGCCGGTGGCAAGGAGGCGCGTATAGGCGGTGCAGACGCCGGACGGCCGGGTCCTGAGCATTGGGTCGGGGTCGCTCGCGACACCCTCCGCAACCCTCACGAGAAGTTTTTGGCAGGTTGACGGGCCCGGTCACAAGCAGAGCATACAAGTTCCACGTTACCGTGGACGTAACCGTCCTCGGCTTTGGCCCGGTCGAGTACAGAATTTCTTATCGGGATAGAACTGCCGCATTCCCTGCATCGACCGTCCTGCTCGACATGAAGCTCCGGTTTTAGTTTGCGGCGCTGCATCGGTGTGCCCCGCTCATCATGCATTAGGCGAATCTGGACAAAACGGTTCATCGCAAACCGGATCAGTGGGTCGCCGCCCGACACCTCGGTCAAATCGGCACGTATCCTATCAAGAATCGTCATCGTGGCTGCGCGCTGTTCATCGGAGAGACGCCGCCCAGCCAATCGTTGCTATCCAAACAGCAGTTTGCCGAGGATCGCGAGGCAGATTGCGAGCAGGAACCCAACCATCCACTTGAGTACCAGAACGTCGGCCTTGATCGGTCGGATTTCTTCCCGAACCTCGGCTTTGAACTTGGCAAACTCCGTTCGCATCTCGGCGAAGTCGGTTCGAATATCAGCGAAGTCTGTCTTGAACTCGGCGAGCTCGGCCTTCAGCTCCGGTCGGGTGACGGCAATGCGCCCGTTCTCCTCACGCGCCTCCGCGACCAGGAATGCCACAACTTCTGCCTGCGGCTCTGAAAACCCGGCCTCGCGAAGTCGGCGGGAGGTCCGCAGCGTGTCAAGAGGAAGCGTGGCCACGCTGACGAGATACGCCGCACTGCCCCCATCATCAACCCAAGCCTAAACCACCCGCTCCACCATCATCTTCTTGATCTCGGCGATCGCCTTGGCCGGGTTCAGCCCCTTGGGGCAGACATTGGCGCAATTCATGATCGTATGGCAGCGGTACAGCCGGAACGGGTCTTCCAGATGGTCGAGCCGCTCGCCCGCCATCTCGTCGCGGCTGTCCGCCAGCCAGCGGTATGCCTGGAGCAGGATCGCGGGTCCAAGGAACTTGTCACTGTTCCACCAATAGCTTGGGCAGCCGGTCGAGCAGCAGGCGCACAGGATGCACTCGTACAGCCCGTCGAGCTTCTCGCGCTGCTCGACCGTCTGTTTGCGCTCGGCCATATTGGGCGAGGGGGTAACGGTCTGAAGCCACGGCTTGATCGACGCATATTGCGCGTAGAAGTGCGTCATGTCGGGCACGAGGTCTTTCACCACCTCCATGTGCGGCAGCGGCGTGATGCGCACATCGCCCTTGATGTCCTCGATAGCGGTGGTGCAGGCGAGCGCGTTCGACCCATCGATGTTCATCGAGCACGAGCCACAAATGCCCTCGCGGCACGAGCGGCGGAACGTCAGCGTTGGGTCCTGCGTCGACTTGATCTTGATCAGCGCGTCGAGCACCATCGGGCCGGTCTGGTCGAGATCGATCTCGAAGACGTCCATGCGCGGGTTTTCGTTACCCTCGGGTGCCCACCGATAGACGCTGAAGCGCTTGGTGCGCTTGGCTCCCCCGGGCGCGCGGTGGACGCGTGGGCGGCCCGCGACGCGGCTGTGCTTGTTGAGCGTGAATTCGGCCACTGGGCGGTTCCTACGGCGGTTCGCACCCTGACCTAAACACCGCGCCGCCCGCGCGCCACCCCTGCGAGCGGGGCTAATCGGCGCGGATCGGCTCGCCCGTCCACTCCCAGTGCCATGGCTCGAACGCGTAGTTCACGAAGCCGAAGCGGTGCGCGTTGGCGAGGAGCCAACGGTAACTGGGCGAGGCAACCATCGCGAGCCGGTTCGCATCCGCGCTCGAATCGGGGCCGTAGCCCGGCGCGTGACCCACCCACAGATCGAGCGCGAGTCCGGTGCGGTGCGCCGAGCAGGTGGCGCGCACGATCCCGAAGCAATTCTGCTGCAGCGCGCAGCGCGCCGCGTCCGATGCAGGATTGCGGTAACCCGAAAAAATGGTCAGCGCATCGCGTTCGCGCGCGATTGCCGGTTCGGCGGCGCGCGCCGCCGCCGCCATCGCGCGATAGGCCGTCAGCGCGCCGGGGCGCAGCTGGATCGGCTTGCCGCCATAGCCCTCGCGGACGGTGGCGCTCGCCAGCCGCGAGGGATCGGGCGACGGCGGACAATCGCGGCTGGCGCGCACGAACGGCCGCGCGCCCTGCCAGCGGGCCTTCATCGCAGCAAAGGTCGCGGTGTCCAGCACGCCCGTCCCCCCCAGCCGATGTGCGCGCTGCCAGCGCGCGAGGACGGTGGCGAAACCGGTACTCTCGGGGGGGCACGCGGTCGCGATTTCGGCGGCGATGCGTGGTTAATAAACCTGCCAGCCCAGCTCGGCGCGACCGAAGGGTGACCAGGCGAGCCCGGTGTAGGAGGCGGCGTTGGTTGCCGAGGCGGCCGAGGGTGCGCCCATGCAGCTTTCCGCGCGCACCGGTCGGGCGTCGAGCACGAACAGCGCAACCATCGCCATCAACATGCCAAGGAACGTGCGCACCCATCGCGGTGTTGAGTTGCGAACTCTAACAGGAATTTTCATGACGCATCG
>JBBQJX010000309.1:0-3016 GCA_038326295.1 Sphingomonadales bacterium | reverse complement strand
AGATCATGCCGCCCATGACGCCGGTGCCGATCGCCTGACGGCTGGCCGCGCCCGCGCCGGTGGAGAGGACGAGTGGGGTGACGCCCAGGATGAAGGCGAGGCTGGTCATGACGATCGGGCGGAAACGCAGCCGCACCGCCTGCTCGATCGCGTCCACGGTCGAAGCGCCCTGCTCGCGCAGCTGCTTGGCAAATTCGACGATCAGAACCGCGTTCTTGGCGCTGAGCCCGATGATCGCGATCAGGCCGATCTTGAAATACACATCGTTCTGGAGCCCGCGCAGATCGGCCGCCACCAGCGCGCCGAGCACGCCCAAAGGCACGATCAGGATCACCGCCAGCGGCACCGCCCAGCTTTCGTATAGCCCCGCGAGCACGAGGAAGACGATCAGCAGCGAGAGCGCGAGCAGCAGCGGGAGCTGGCCTGCGGACTGGACCTCCTCGTAACTGGTCGCGGTCCACTCGTAGGCGAAGCCTGCGGGCAATTGCTTCGACAGGCGGGCCATCGCTTCGATCGCTTCGCCCGTGGAATGGCCCGGCGCGGCGTTGCCCGCGACACTGAGCGCGGGATAGCCGTTATAGCGATCGAGCTGCTGCGGCCCCGCGCTCCATTGCGCGGTGGTGAAGGCGCTGAAGGGCACCATCTGCCCGCCCTGGCCGCGCACGCGCAGTTGCAGGATATCGTCGGGCGTCAGGCGCTGGGCACCCTCAGCCTGCATCTGCACGCGCAGCACGCGGCCCTGGCGGTTGAAATCATTGGCATAGGCCGAGCCGAAAGCGATCGACAGCGTGGCATTGATATCGGCGATATCAAGCCCGAGCGCGCGCGCCTTGATGCGATCGACGACTACCTTGACCTGCGGGCCGACTTCCTGCCCCTCGGGCCGTGCGCCCGCGATCGAGGGCTCCTTGCCAGCCAGCCCCAATAGCTGTCCGCGCGCGGCGACGAGCGCCTCATACCCCGCGCCGCCGCGATCCTGGAGGCGGAAGCTGAAGCCGGTGGCATTGCCAAGCTCGCGGATCGGCGGCGGATTGACGGAAACGATCAGCGCGCGCGGGTCGCCGCTCCAGCGTTTGGCCGCACGGTCCACGATCGCAAGGCTGCCATGCTCCTTGCCGGGTCGCTGGTCCCACGGATGGAAGCGGATGAACATCTGCGCGATGTTCTGGCCCTGACCGAAAAAGCTGAAGCCGAGGATCGAGATGCGCTGCTCGGTCTCGGGCAGTTTGGCGTAATAGGCGAGCACGTCATCGCGCACTGCCTGGGTGCGTTCCTGCGTGGCGCCTGCGGGAAGCTGGATCGCGGTGATGATGTAGCCCGCGTCCTCGGCGGGCAGGTAGCCGCCGGGCAGGCGCGCGAAGAGGATCGCCATCAGCCCCGCCAGCAGTGCGAAGACGCCGAGCCAGCGCAGCGGGCGGGCGACCATGCGTTCGGACGTGGCGGTATAGCGCGCGGTGAGCGCGCCGAAGCGGCGGTTGAAGGCGGCGAAGAAGCCCCGGCGCGCCCGGGGCTTGTCGCGCAGGAGCAGCGCGCAGAGCGCGGGGGTGAGGCTCAGGGCGAGGAAGGCCGAGAAGGCCATCGAGAGCACGAGCGTGACCGAGAATTGACGGTAGATGCCGCCGACCGACCCGGGGAAGAACGCCATCGGCAGGAAGACCGCCGTGAGCACGAGCGTGATGCCGACGACCGCGCCGGTGATCTGGCCCATGGCCCTGGCGGTCGCGTCGCGCGGGGACAGGCCTTCCTCGTGCATGATGCGCTCGACATTCTCGATGACGACGATCGCGTCATCCACCAGAATGCCGATCGCCAGCACCATCCCGAACAGCGTGAGCACGTTGATCGAATAGCCGAGCACAAAAAGGCCCAGACACGCGCCGCCGAGCGCGACGGGGACGACGATCGTGGGGATGAGCGTGGCGCGCAGCGATTGCAGGAAAAGGAGCATGACGAGGAAGACCAGCGCGATCGCCTCGGCCAGTGTCTTGACGACCTCCTCGATCGAGACCTGGATGAAGAGCGTGCTGTCGTAGGGCACGCTCCACGCAACGCCCGGCGGCAGCGTGCGCGAGAGATCGGCCATCTTGGCCTTGATCGCCTTGCCGGTTTCGAGCGCGTTCGATCCGGGCTGAAGCCGGATCGCGATGCCAGCACCCGGCTTGCCGTTGATGCTGAACGCGGTGCTGTAGTTGGCCGCCCCCAGTTCGACGCGCGCGACATCGCCCAGCCGCACGGTCGAGCCATCGGGGTTGGCCTTGAGGATGATGGCGCGGAACTGTTCGGCGGAAGTGAGCCGCGACGGGGTGACGATGGTGGCGGCGAGCTGCGTTCCGGGCGGGGCGGGCAGCGCGCCGATCGCGCCGCCCGCGACCTGCGCGTTCTGCTCGCGCACGGCGGCGAGCGCATCGGCGGGGCTCAGATTGTAGCCGGTCAATTTGGAGGGATCGAGCCAGATGCGCATCGCGTATTCGGAGCCGAACAGCACCGCGTCGCCCACGCCCTGCACTCGGCGCAGTTGATCGAGGACGCGCGTGGTGACGATGTTGCCCAGATCGAAGCGATCGTGGCTCTGATCGGGCGAATAGACGCCGATGATCAGCAGGAAATCGCGTGAGGCGCGATCGACGAGGATGCCCTGGCGCACGACCTCCTGCGGCAGGCGCGATTGCACGCGGTTGAGGCGGTTTTGCAGATCGACCTGCGCCAGCTGGATATCGGTGCCGGTTTTGAAGGTGACGGTTGTGGTGGCCGACCCGTCGGCGGTGCTCGACGAGCTCAGATAGAGGAGGCCGTTCAGGCCGTTCAGCTCCTGCTCGACGAGCGCGGTGACGTTGTCGTTCAGCGTCTGCGCGTCGGCACCGGGATAGGTGTAGCTGATCGAGATCGAGGGCGGCGCGACCGACGGGTATTGCGCGATCGGCAGGTTGAGGATGGCGAGCAGGCCGCCGAGCGCGATGACGATGGCGATCACGCCCGCGAAGATGGGCTTGTCGATGAAGGCGTGCGCGAGGAGCCG
>JBBQJX010000308.1:0-3031 GCA_038326295.1 Sphingomonadales bacterium | reverse complement strand
GTCTTCACGACAATGGCCGACCGCGCTTGCATTGTAGGATCGCCTGTGGGACAATATGTACGGTTGAACTAACCCAAATGGTGCACCGACCGCCGCGATCGCTGGTTCCACCGTGAAAACGCGATTCTTCGTGACCTTCGTGACCTTCATGCACTTCGCTGCTAGGCCCGGCCCATGGCGGACCACCTCTACCTCGTCGACGGCTCGGGCTACATCTTCCGCGCCTACCACAAGCTCCCCCCGCTCACGAACCCGCAAGGCGTGCCCGTCGGCGCGGTCTACGGCTTCACCACGATGCTCTGGAAGCTGGTCAAGGAACTCCAGGGCGAAGGCGGCCCCAGCCACCTCGCGGTGATCTTCGATCACTCCGCCAAGTCCTTCCGCAACGACATGTACGCCGATTACAAAGCCCACCGCCCCCCCGCGCCCGAAGACCTCGTCCCCCAATTCCCCCTCGTCCGCGACGCGGTGCGCGCCTTCTCCATCCCCTGCATCGAAGTCGCAGGCTTCGAGGCCGACGACGTCATCGCCACCTACGCCAGCCGCGCCCGCGAGCAGGGCATGCTCGTCACCATCGTCAGCTCGGACAAGGACCTGATGCAACTCGTCGGCGACCGCATCGATCTCCTCGACACCATGGGCAACCGCCGCTTCGGCATCGCCGAAGTCCAGGGGAAATTCGGCGTCCCCCCCGAAAAACTGGGCGAGGTGCTCGCGCTGATGGGCGACTCGGTCGACAACGTCCCCGGCGTCCCCGGCATCGGCCCCAAATTCGCCGCCGACCTAGTGAATGAATTCGGCGACCTCGAAACGCTCCTCTCGCGCCTCGACGAGGTCAAACGCCCCAAGCAGCGCGAGGCCTTGAAAGCCAACGCCGCCGCCGCCCGCCTCAGCCGCGAACTTGTCCGCCTCCACTGCGATGTCCCGCTCCCCCACGCGATCGCCGACATGAAGCTCGGCGCCACCCCGCCCGAGCCGCTCAAGGCCTTCCTGTCCGCGATGGGCTTCAAATCGCTCGTCGCCAAGGTAGACGGTCCCGCCCCCGCAGCCCCCGCCGAAGGCCCCGCCCCGCCGCCATCCAAACCCTTCGATCTCGACAGCTACGAGCTGATCCTGACCGACGAGCGTCTGCAATGGTGGGCTGTGGAAGCCATCCTGCGCGGCGTAGTGGCGGTCGATACCGAGACCGACGAACTCGGCGCCATGACCGCAGGCCTGTGCGGCGTCTCCCTCGCGCTCGAACCTGGCCTCGCCTGCTACATTCCGATCGATCACTGCGGCGATGGCCTGCTCTCCGAACGTCCCGCCCAACTCACGCTCGCGCAGCTCCAGGCGATCCTCGGCCCGATGCTTGCCGATCCCGCCACGCTCAAGATCGGCCAGAACATCAAATATGATCTGATGGTCCTCGCGCGCCACGGCATGCCCGTGATCGGCTACGATGACACCATGCTCATGAGCTACGCGCTCGAAGCGGGCACGCGCGGCGGGCACGGCATGGACGAACTGTCCGAACGCCACCTCGGCCACAAGCCCGTCGCGTTTAAGGATGTCTGCGGCACGGGCAAGAAGGGCATCAGCTTCGCGCAGGTCGATCTGCGCCAGGCCACGCGCTACGCCGCCGAGGATGCGGACGTGACGCTGCGCCTGTACGAAGGCTTCAAGCCCCGCCTCTCATCCGCGCAGGTCACCCGCGTCTACGAAGCGATCGATCGCCCGCTGATCGGCGTGGTCGCCGACATGGAGAGCGCGGGCATCAAGGTCGATCGCGCGGTGCTCGCGGGGCTGAGCCACGCCTATGGCGAGGAGATCGTCCGCCTCGAGCAGCTGATCTATGCGGACGCGGGCCACCCGTTCAACCTCGGCTCGGTCAAGCAGCTGGGCGAGGTCTTGTTCGAGAAACTGGGCTACACGGGTGGCAAGAAAGGCAAGTCGGGCAGCTACGGCACCGATGTCGACATCCTCGAAAGACTCGCCGACGAAGGCGCGCCGATCGCGCGCAAGATGCTCGATTGGCGGCAGCTGACCAAGCTCAAATCCACCTACACCGACGCGCTCCAGGCCGCGATCCACCCGCGCACGGGCCGCGTCCACACCTGCTTCAGCCTCGCCAATTCCTCGACCGGACGGCTCAGCAGCACCGATCCCAACCTCCAGAACATCCCCATCCGCACCGAACTCGGCCGCCGCATCCGCGATGCGTTCGTGCCCGAAGATGGCCACGTCATCCTCGCCGCCGACTATAATCAGGTCGAACTCCGGCTGATGGCGCACATGGCGGACGAACCCGCGCTCCAGCAGGTCTATGCCGACGGCGGTGACGTCCACAGCCTGACCGCGCAGGAAGTCTTCGGTGTGAGTGCGGCCGAGATGACGCGCGAACACCGCGCGCGCGCCAAGACGATCAACTTCTCGATCATCTACGGCATCAGTGCCTTTGGCCTTGGCAATCGGCTCGGCATCGCGCGCGACGAGGCGGGGGACTATATTGCGCGCTATTTCGCCCGCTTCCCGGGCATCAAGGCCTATATGGCGGAGCGCCAGCGCGAAGCGCGCGAACAGGGGTTCGTGACCACGCTGTTCGGCCGGAAGTGCCACCTGCCCCAGATCGCAAGCAAGAACCAGGCCGAGCGCGCCTTCGCCGATCGCGCCGCGATCAACGCGCCCGTGCAGGGAACGGCGGCTGACATCATCAAGCGCGCGATGATCCGGATGCCGGGTGCGCTGGCGGCGGCCGGGCTAACAGGGACGCGCATGCTTCTGCAGGTGCACGACGAACTGGTGTTCGAGACGCCACATGGCGAGGCCAAAGCGGCGGGCGCGGTGATCCGCAACACGATGGCGGGTGCCGCTGGGCCCTGGCTGGAGCTGAAGGTGCCACTCGGTGTCGAGGTCGGCCAGGGCGCGAGTTGGGGGGCGGCGCACTAACCGCGCCCATATCCGCTTGGGCCAGGTTCGCACGCTTCACGATATGTTCGCGCTGCTGCGCGCGTGGCTTGAGTACGGGACGGGTGCAATTGCCGTTCTGGTG
>JBBQJX010000307.1:0-3062 GCA_038326295.1 Sphingomonadales bacterium | reverse complement strand
GCCATCGCGATCGTAATCGAACCAGTAGAGCGCCCAATCGTGGATGGTTGAATCGCGGAGAACGAGCTCGTCGGCGGTGACGCCATATTGATAGGGTGCGCGCGGGCCGTACCACCAGTTGAAGCCCGGATCGTAGTAGCTCGGGCCATACCAGTAGCCGAACCTCAGATCGAAACCCCAGCCGATGTTGCTGCCCCAGTAGGAGCGGCCGTAATTGTTCCAGCCCGGCCGGAAGCCGTAGCCCCACGGGCGATAGCCGTAGCGGTTGATGACGATCAGGCGATCGCGGTCGCGATCGCCGCGCCATTCGCGGTGGGCGTAATCGTGGCGAAAGCGGTTGCCGTCACGCAGTTCGATGCCGCGCTCGCGCTGCCATTCGCGGCGCTCGCCCACATAGGTGCGCTGCGCATCGCGGCGGGGATCGAAGCGTGTGCGGTCCGGGCTGAAGCGGGCGCGATCGTCCTGAAGCCGGTTGCGGTCCTGGCTCCAGCGCGGGCGGTTGTTTTGAAGGCGCGCGCGTTCGGTATCGAGGCGGGCGCGTTCCTGCGGGGTGATGACGCCATCCTGCTGGAAGCGGGCGCGGTTGGCTTCGAGCCGTTCGCGATTCAGATCGGTGCGCGATTGATCGAGGCGCCCGCGGTTGTTTCCGAGGCGCGCGCGGTCGGCTTCGAGGCGGGCGCGTTCGGCGGGATTGATCTGGCCGTCCTGCGCGGCGCGGGCGCGGTCCGCCTGATAGCGATCGCGGCTCTGCTCGACGCGCAGCCGCTCGCGAGCGGTATCGATCTGCGCGCGCCCGGCTTCGAGGCGGGCGCGCTCGGCGGGATCGATCTGGCCGTCCTGCCGGGCGCGCGCGCGGTCCGCCTGATAACGATCCCGGGTCTGTTCGATGCGCTGCCGCTCGCGAGCGTTGTCGATCTGACCGCTCTCGTCGTCGAGACGGCCGCGTATGGGCATGCTGATCTGGTTGTCGGGACGCAAGCGCGGTCGATCTGCCTGATCGCGGGCACGGTTCGCTTCGAACTGCGCGCGGCCGACGTCGTTCTGCGCGGAGTTCGCGCCGGGGGCGGGCTGGAAGCGGGGGTTGTTGTCGCGGCGGGGGCCGCGCTCGAAACGGCTGCCCTCGGCCGCACGGATCGCGGGAGGCGGGGGCGCGGCGGGCGCAACGACGGGCGGGGGAGCCGGGGCAGCGACCGCGGCCGGGGCGGGCGCGGGGCCGCGCTCGTTGGCCTCGGCGCGGGCTTCGCCGCGATTGCCGCGACCGCGGTCCCGATCGGGGGCGGCGAGCGCCGGGGCGATCGTGGCCGCGATCGCGGCGAGGGCGGTGAAAGTGAGATAGATTGGACGGCGCATTTCAGGTTCCTCCTGTGCCGTCAACAACGCCTCTGCGGTTGAATGGGGGACGAACCGGGGCTTAAATCGCCGTCACCTCGGGTCCATGGGCTGCTGCCAAATTGCATTGCGGTCGGCAGCGCCAGCGGAGGGGTCCGCCGACGATGCCGCGCGACCGGGACCGCGTCAGCCGCGCGCGTGGCGGCGCTTGACGAGCGCGACGATGCCGAAGCCGAACAGCGCGACCATCGCGGGTTCGGGCGCGGGGACGAACGGGTTGGCATCGATCGCCGCGATTTCCTCGGCGGTGAGCACGCCATCGTAGAAGGACACGGTGGCGACGCGGCCCGCCGACCATTCGGTCTCGAAGCCGCCGGTCAGATTGTCGGCGAACAGCGTGAGGATGCCCGAAGCGCCGATGTTCAGGATCGGCGTGACGTTCGAGAGCGACGCACCGCCATCGATATAGGCGTTGACAGCGCCCCCAGGTCCGACGGTCAACCCGACGTTACGGTACGTGTTGTTGGTGAAGGCGGCGGCACTGCCGCCGAGGGGGAAGACGTTGAGGACATTATCGGGATCGACATAGAAGCCCTGATCGGACGTGCGGTCCTGCACGTCGAGAATGCGCCGCCATTCGTCCTGCCGGTCGAAAAACTCAAAGGTGAGGACGACCGAAGAGCTGTCGGGGGTCAGCAGGCTGGTGCTGTCGAAGGACAGGCCGCTCTGGTCGCCGATGGCGTTGGTGCCGTTGAACTCGAAGACGCGGCGCGAGACGCCGAAGACCGTATCGGTGACATAGCCACTCACCCCGAGCGGATCGATCAGGGTGAGCGCGGGCGCGCCGGCGACCGACGAGGCGAGTGTATTGTTGAAGAAATACTTGGCCTTGAGCGTGGCGGCCGACGCGGGCAAGGCGATGGTGGCGACGACGACGAGCGATAGTGCGAATGCGCGCATGGCATGCTCCCTGTTCGCAGCCACACCCCATCGGCACGACGGATGCATAGGATGCCTCGTCTAAAGCCAAATTGTCAATATTTTCTGGGGGCCGTTGGTGACCAGTCAGGCGAGCTTGATGTGAAGTTCCCGGAGTTGCCTGGGTGCGACTTCGGACGGTGCGCCCATCATGAGGTCTTCGGCCTTCTGGTTCATGGGGAACAGCACGACTTCGCGGATATTGGGTTCGTCCGCGAGCAACATGACGATGCGATCGACGCCGGGGGCGGAGCCCCCGTGGGGCGGGGCGCCGTATTTGAGCGCGTTGATCATGCCTGCGAACTCCTTGTCCACATGATCGGGGGTGTAGCCTGCGATGGCGAAGGCTTTGTACATGATCTCGGGCAGGTGGTTGCGGATCGCGCCCGACGAAAGTTCGACGCCGTTGCAGACGATATCGTACTGATAGGCGAGGATGCTGTGGGGGTCCTGGCTGTTCAGCGCTTCGAGGCCGCCCTGGGGCATCGAGAAGGGGTTGTGGCTGAAGATCGTCTGTTTGGTATCTTCATCATATTCGAACATGGGAAAGTCGACGATCCAGCAGAACTTGTAGGTGTTTGCTTCGATCAGGCCGAGTTCGGCGGCGACGCGGGTGCGGGCGAGGCCTGCGAGGCGCGCGGCCTTGAGGGGCTTGTCGGCGGCGAAGAAGACGCCGTCGTCGGGGCCGAGGTTGAGGGCTGCGACGAGTTTGGCGGTGGCGGCTTCGCCGAGATTCTTGGCGATCGGGCCGCCCG
>JBBQJX010000306.1:0-3067 GCA_038326295.1 Sphingomonadales bacterium | reverse complement strand
GAGCGCAAGAAATACGGCCGCGCCAAGGCCCGCCGCAGCTTCCAGTTCTCGAAGCGGTAATTTACTGAGCGCCTGCCGGGTCGATGGCTCGATGCGCGCTCAATAGTGCAGTCGACATTGGGCGATTTCGATCCGCTGGTCGGGTGCCTTGCCCGTAACGCGGTAAACGAGCCGGTCACTTTGCGTGACCCGGCGCGACCACCAGCCCTGGAGATCGCCCTTGAGCGGCTCAGGCTTGCCCGTCCCGGTAAACGGAGTTCGCCGACACTCGTCGATCAGTGTGTTCAGACGCTTGAGCGTCTTCGGATCGGCTTCGATCCAGTACAGATAATCCTGCCACGCATTGTCCGAAAAGACGAGCTTCACCGTGCGAGTACGCGTTCGGTTCCTTTGCTCTCTTCCAGCTGGCGGATCGACTGACGGATGCGTTCGGCGTTCGCCGGGCTCGAGAGAAGATGCATCGTCTCCTCCATCGCGTTCCAGTGGGACAGCGAGACGATGACAACGGCTTCCGCCTTCTGCCGGGTCACCACCACGTGTGTTCGATCGTTGATCACGCGGTCCATGTAGTCTCTAAGCGTCGCCCGAGCGTCCGAATAGGTCAATACATCCACCGAATTCTCCCGCACCCCCTAGTGTACTGAAACCGGTACAGATGCAATAGCGTCGCCCACCCCGCTTTCGTGCACCGGGACGAAGGTTAAGGCCGCGCCGCCATCACTGTGCCCGATCGCTCCATCCGCACCGCCAACGCGCCGGGCATCCCCGGAAACTTCGGCCACATGCCCGCCGCCAGAGCGTCCATGCTCGCAGGCGCGCGGCCGTCGCGCAGTTCGTACATCCAGTAATTGCGCAGCACGATCTCCACGTAGGCGCGTGTTTCCTTGAACGGGATTGATTCGATGAACAGCAGCGGGTCGCCATTGTCCCGCACCGTCACGTTCCATTTCTGCACCGATCCCGGACCGGCATTGTACGCCGCGATCACCTTGGGGAGCAGGCCTGCGGTGTAGGATGTGTCGCGCAGCTGCTCCAGATAGGTCTGGCCGCATTCGATGTTGAACGCCGGATCGCGAAGCTCGCCGCCCTCCATCCCCAAGTCGCGCGCGACTTTGGTGGCGGTGGCGGGCATCATCTGCATCACGCCGCGCGCGCCCGCGCGGCTGACGACGTCGGTTGCGAAGCGTGATTCCTGGAGCGCGTGCGCGTAGACGAGCGCCTGGTCGACCCGCCATCCGCGCGGCGGCGTCCAGTCGGGCGCGGGGAAGCGCGCGCTGATCGGCGTGGCGGCCCCCGTCGGCGAGCGACCCGAGAGCCAGAGCTGCGTGGCAGGCAAGCTCAGCCGCGCGGCAAGGCGCAGGATCGCGGCGTATTCGGTCGGCTCGGACGTGGTGGCGAGGTAACGGAGTTCGCGGTCGGCAAGGCCCAGCTGGCCGATCTCCACCAGCGCCACCGCGCGCCGCGCGCCCGCGTGGTCGGAGAGGTGGTTCCAGTCCGCCTTGATGAAGTCGGGTTCGGACCAATCGAGTCCCGAGGCGAGACCGAGCGCGCGCCGCGCGAGCAGGCCGTAGAAGCTTTGCGGGTAGGATGCGGCGGTCTGCAGGCGCGCGGTGGCGAGATCGGGCCGCTCGCAGGCGAGGTGCGCGCGCGATGCCCAGTAGGCAGCCGCGGCAGACAGGTCCTCGCCGGGCGATTTGGCCGAGACCGCGTCGAAAAAGCCGCCCGCCCCCGCGCAATCGTCCGCGCGCCATGCCGCCAGCCCAGCAACCCACGCGCCCATCGCGCCCGCCTGGCTGGCGCTTTCAGCGGCGGCGGCTCCCATGCGGCGCGCGCCCGCATCGTCGCCCGCGCGGTAGAAGGACCATGCGATCTTGTGCGCCCAATCGGCGCGCGCGTCCGGGGCCGCGCCGCGTGAGAGACGTGTCCACGCGGTTTCGGCCAAAGCGGGCTGTTCGGCGGTGACGAGCGGCTTGACCGCAGCCTCGAGCGCATCGCCGCGCGCACGTTCGCGTGGCGTGGCGCGGCCGGTCCACGTGGGGAAGAGTTCGGACGGGCGGGGTAGCGTGGCGGTGGCGCTCAGCCCCAGTTTGGCCGCGAGGCGCGGGGCCTGCGGCAGATCGGGATTGGCGGCGAGGAAGGCGGCCGCATCGGGCACGCCGGGCGCGGTGCCGCGCGCGAGCAGCAATTCGGCCTGCACGTAGGTTGCAAGCGGGCTGTCGCCCAAGCGCGCCAGCGCGGCAGCGGCGGCATCATAGCGTGCGCTGCGCAGATCGGTGAACAGCCCGCGCCATGTCGGTCGGGTCGCGAGCGCGATCTGGATGGGGACGTCGCGGTGGATCGCGGTCAGCGTCCGGCCCGGGGTTGCGGCGGGGGAAAGCGCGGTCGTGCCCGTGGCGAGCGCGGGGGTCGCGGTCAACGCGATCAGTAGCGCGGCAACCCGCTTCATGCGGCGATCCGGCGAGCCAGCCCCTGCAGGTCCGCCCAGGCAAGCGCCTTGTGTGCCGGGTGGGCAAGCAGGTGCGCGGGGTGGAAGGTCGGAAGCACTGGAAACATCACAGCATCGATTGACGTATCGATCCACTTCCCGCGGAGTCGATTGAGACTGTGCGTGGTGTTCGTGAGACGAACGGTGGCTGGCCCCCCCAGCGTGACGATCAGACGGGGTGGTTCGAGCGCGATCAGGCGGCGCAGGAACGCCACCTCGTCCGCGTCACCACCGATGCGCAGCGCGGCGGTGGCGAGGCCGACGCGGCTGCGATCGAGCCCGATCGCGGCGAGCATCCGATCGAGGAGGGCACCGGCGGGGCCGGTGAGGAGGCGGCCTTCGCGCTCGTCGTCGGACGCGGGCGCGTCGGTCACGAACAGCAGGCCGCTCGCGGGTGCCCCGTCGAACAGCAGCGCTCCCGGCCCGGCGTGGGCGCGCGCGGCGGCGAGGAGCGCGGGGAGTGTCTGGGCGTCGTGGGCGAGCGTGTCGAGCGCGGCATCCGGAAGGGAATCGGGGACAGCTAACGTATTTTGCGGGCGGGCATCGACCATCGCCACAGAGGCTGCACCGCGAAAGACATCA
>JBBQJX010000305.1:0-3070 GCA_038326295.1 Sphingomonadales bacterium | reverse complement strand
CGACGCAAAGGAGAACATCAAGTTTCCCAAGCAGATCGCGTTCAACGTGATCCCGCAAGTGGACGTGTTCATGGACGATGGCCAGACGAAGGAAGAATGGAAGATGGCGGCCGAAACCGCCAAGATCATGGGCGCGGACGTGAAAGTAACCGCCACCTGCGTGCGCGTGCCTGTGTTTGTCGGCCATTCCGAAGCGATCAACATCGAGTTCGAGCGGCCGCTGTCCGCCGAACGCGCCAAGGCGATCCTGCGCGAGGCCCCCGGTGTGCTGCTGGTGGATAAGCATGAGGACGGCGGCTACGTCACCCCGGTCGAATGCGTCGGCGAATACGCCACCTATGTCAGCCGCGTACGCGCCGATCCCACGGTGAAGCACGGGCTGAGCCTGTGGTGCGTCAGCGACAATTTGCGCAAAGGCGCGGCGCTGAACGCGGTGCAGATCGCCGAGCTGCTGGGGCGCAAGTATCTGAAGAAGGGGTAGGGCTAAAAAAGGCGACACTAGGACGCGAGGACGGGCTTGGAGCGGACCTTTGGCAAAATACCGGCATACGACACTGCCACCGCCCTATTTGAAGCGGATTTGGCTGGACGAAGATGCAGACTATGATCGTGCGGTCTATCCTTACTGCCTCCCACTGTTTAAGGGCGGCACATTCGAACTGGCTTTTGATCGTCCCGTCACTATTATTGCCGGTGAGAACGGGGTCGGCAAATCCACGCTTCTGGAGGGGATCGCCGTACTAGCGGGTTTCGACGAAAGCGGCGGTGGTCAGGGATATCGTGCGGTAGATAACTCGCGGGCCACCGAAACCGGCGGCGGGGTACTCGGTCGAACATTAAAGGCCAGCTGGCTGCCCAAAATCGGGCGCGGCTGGTTTTTTCGGGCGGAAAGCTTTTTCGCCGTGGCCCGTTACCTCGACGAAGTCGGCAGTCCGACGGCCGACTTTTTGTCTCATTCGCATGGGGAAGGCTTTATCCGATTTTTCCAGGAACGCTGCACGCAGCCCGGCATATTCATCTTCGACGAGCCGGAGTCTGCCCTTTCGCCAAATCGCCAGTTCGACTTTCTAAAGCTTCTGCGCCGGATGGAGTCAGGCAATCAAAGCCAGGTGTTGATCGTCACACATTCGCCGATCATCATGGGGCACCCGGGCGCACGGCTGCTACGGATGAGCCGATACGGACTAGAGCCGATCGCGCTACAGGACACCGAGCATTTCCGGATCATGCGCGAATTTGTTGACGATCCTCACGGCGTGATCGAGGCATGACGGAGGAGTAGGTGGATCAGGCGCCGTCGCGAGAAACCGTGGCGGGTCGGTAGAATTATCAAAGTCCGCTAGGGCCTCGCGCCACTGTGCTTGTTGCGTTCGCAACTGGACGAAAGCGGTCGCCCCGGACCCTATGTTTGCAAATGCCATAATCACAAAAAAAGGAGTGGTGCGCCCGGCAGGATTCGAACCTGCGACATCAGGAGTAGAAATCCCGCGCTCTGGTCCAGCTGAGCTACGGGCGCGTAACCAGTCTCCTAGCGGAAATTGTCCGCATATGTCTGCAGCTTGAGGCGTCGGGTCGCTTCCTCGTGCACATCGTAGGCGATCCCGCGCTGCACGGCATAGGCCTCGGCCGCTGCGCGCGTGGGGAAGGTCAGGCTCACCTGCTCGCGCGTATCGCCACTGCCCCACCAGCCGGTCAGCGGATCGAGCTGCTTGGCCTGCGCGCGCGCAAATTCCAGCACCCATTCACTCGTGCGCGATCGGCCCGATTGCATCGCGCTCTTGGGACGCTGGTAGATGCGGGCGGGGGGCTGATCCATCGCCCTGCGTCTGCTGGCGAGGGCCAGGCGCGTCAAGTGCCGCGAGGCTTGGCGCGCGTGGTGGGCGGTGCGGCGCGCGGATCCTCGGGCCAGGGATGGCGGGGGTAGCGTCCGCGCAACTCGCGCCGAACGTCCGCCCAGCTTCCCGCCCAGAAGCCCGGCAGATCGGCGGTGGTCTGGATCGGGCGGCGCGCGGGAGAAAGCAGGACGAGGGTCAGCGGCACTCCGCCCACGCGCGGATGCAGGCTCAACCCGAACAGCTCCTGCACGCGTACCTCCACCGATGGTCCGGCGGGCGCGGTATAATCGACCGCGTGGCTGCTCGCGGCGGGCGTCGTGAAGCGCGCGGGTGCGAACGCGTCGAGCGCGCGCCGCGCCGCGTAGTCGAACATCGCATCGAGCGCACCCGCAAGCGCGTCCGCCGATATCGCATCCAGCCTGCGGACCCGCCCGAGCACGGGCGGCAGCCAGTCGCCCAGCGAAGCAAGCAGCGCGGCGTCGGACAGATCGGGCGCATCCTGCCCATGCGCCCGCGCGAAGGCGGCCCGCGCCCGCAGACCCATCGCCGCCTCGGGCCACGGCAGCATCTCCGGCCCGCCCGCGCGAACCGCCTCCACCAGCGCGGCTGCAATCAGCGCGGGATCGGGATCGGCGAGCGGCGCGCGCGACAGCACGATCGCCCCCAGCCGCGTTCGGCTCTCGGCGATCACGCCGCCGTTCGCGGGATCGAACCGCACCTCGGCCGCGCGCTCGATCCGCGCACCGCCGACCGCCTCGATGCTCGCTGCGTCCAGCCGCGCCGCCAGCATGATGCGTGCGCCGTCCGCCGCGCCCCCGGCCTCGGCGATCGCCAGCCACTGCGTGCGTGCGAGCGGATCGCCCGGGTCGAGCCGCGCACCACGCCCGCCCGCCATCAGATAGGCACCCGCCTGGCCGCGAGCGCGCGCGATTCGATCGGGCCAGGCGGTGGCGATCAGGCGAGCGGGAAAATCGGGGGCGGCGGGGGTGAGCGGCCCGGCACGGGGTAGCCCCGCCCCCGGCCCCGCCCCCGCCATCCGCGCCAGTCGCACGGCCGCGCCGCGCGCCGCCTCCGCCCGCGCGCCCCGGTCGCGTCGCCACGCCGCCAGCCGCTCTTCCACATCCACTGAACGCCCGCCCAGCCCGCGCTCGCCCACCAGCAGCGCGATCTCGGCGGCAAGCCGCCCCACTCCCGCGTCCGCACCGAGCGCCAGCATGTGCGCGAGCGGCGGCGGG
>JBBQJX010000304.1:0-3099 GCA_038326295.1 Sphingomonadales bacterium | reverse complement strand
CAGATCGTAGGTGAAGCCCTGCCCGCGCGCGAAATGCTGCTTCCATGCGGAGAAGCCGTTCGCCATCGGGTGACGGCGCGCGTCGATGATTTTGGCGTTGGGCAGGATCAGGTGGATCAGGCCAGTGTGCGCCCAGTTGTTGGGCATCTTGTCGATGAAATACGGACGGTCCGTCTTGCGGTAGATGCGCGTGCGTTCGAGATATTCCTGACCGAGCGCGGCGCGATCCTCGGCGCTCAGGTCGGCGAGCGCGTCCGGATAGCGCGCAACCTCGCCCTTCGCGGGCCGGCCGCCGATCCGCCGCGCGATCGCGACCATCTCGGGCAACTCCATCGTGCCCTCGACATCGCGGTGCGAGGCGAGAATTTGCTCGATCAGCGTCGATCCCGCGCGCGGCAGCCCCACGATGAAGATCGGATCGGGGGCGGGGTGGCCGCCGGGGCGCGCGGCGAAGAAGGCGGGTGTGAACAGCGCGCGGCTGCGCGCGGCCAGCGCGGCAATCTCGCCCGGATCGTAGCCGCCGCGCGCGTGGCCGAGCGCATTGCCCCGCGCGTAATGCACGAACGCGCCCGCCGGATCGCCCGCATCCTCGGCCGCCTTGCCGAGCGTGAATTCGAGGTGGAGGCGATCGTCCTCGGGCAGTTTGTCGGCCAGCAGCGCGCGCATCCGGGCAAGCCGATCTTCGTCGAACCGGTAGGTCTTCAGGTTGGCAAGGCTCCACCACGCCTCGCCCAGCGCGGGTTCGAGCGCGACGGTGCGCTCGTACGCCGCCGCGCTGTCCGCCGCACGCCCCACGGTCTTCAGCGCATGGCCATAGCTCATCCACGCCTTCGCCTGATCGGGATGCTCGGTGAGCAGGCCCTCCCAGATCGTTACCGCCTCATCGTAATCGCCCACCTGGCCGAGTGCGGCGGCGGTCAGATTGCGCAGCATCGCGCTCGCCGGATCGGCGGCGAGCAGGCGACGTAAATGGGGGAGCGCATCCGCCGCCTTGTTCTGCCGGTACAGCATCAACGCCAGATTGTGCCGTGCGGCATCGAAGCTGGGCGCAAGTTCGAGCGCGCGGGTCAGCAGCGCCTCCGCATCCGCATAGCGCCCCAGTCGGCCCGCGATTTCGGCCAGCATCCGGATCGCGCCGATATCGGTCGGGTGCGCTTTCAGGAAGGCGCGCAGAATCGGCTCGGCAACCGCGATCCGGCCGTCCGCGAGCGCCCCCGCCGCCTCGCGCAGCGCGGGATCGTGGACCGCAACCCTGAGGCTCGCGAGATAGGCGGCCTCGGCCCCCGCCGGGTCACCGGCCCGCGCGCGATGATCGCCGAGCAGTCGCCACGCGGCAGGATCGGGCGGACCCAACGCCAGCGCGCGCGCCAGCAGGTGCAGCGCGTCGGGCTGGCCCGGCACCACGCCAAGGATTTCACGCATCTGCCCGATCGCCAACGCAGGCGCGCGCGACAGCAGCCGCTCGCCATGCGCGAGCGCCCGGCCGAGCGATCCGGCGGGTTCGCCTACGCGCGCCGGACTTGCGCCTGCGTCCAATCCTCGCCCACTTTCTTCAGGATTTCGAGCGGCACGCGCCCGCAATCGAGCACTGCCGCATGCCACGCCTTCAGATCGAAGCGTTTGCCCAGTTTCGCCTTCGCGTCCTCGCGCAGCCCGGTGAAGACGGTGTGGCCGAGCTTGTAGCTGCACGCCTGGCCCGGCGTGGCGCAATAGCGCTCCACCTCGCGCGTGATATTGCCGCGCGCGTCGCCCTCCTGCGCGATGAAATAATCGATCGCCTGTTCGCGGCTCCATTTCAGGTGATGGATGCCGGTATCGACCACGCACCGGTTGGCGCGGAACAGCTGCGCTTTGAGATAGCCCACCCGGCCCGCCGGATCGTCGTCGTACATGCCAAGCTCGTCGGCCAGTTGCTCGGCATACAGCGCCCAGCCCTCGCCATAGCCCGAAAATCCGCCCGCCTTGCGGATCAATGGCAGCCGCGCGTTCGAGAGCGCGAGGCCGCCCTCGAACTGGTGGCCGGGCAATCCCTCGTGGAACGTGGTCGTGGCGAGCGCGAGGCGCGGCCATTCGGCGGCATCGTGCAGGTTGAAATACACCAGCCCCGGACGCGAGCCATCGAGCGACGGTGGTTGAGCGAAGGCGTTCGCCGCCCCCGCTTCGGTCTGCGGCGGCACCCGGCGCACTTCGAACTTGTATTGCGGCAGGCGTCCGAAGGCCTGGGGCAGGCGCGTTCGAATCGCGGCGAGGCGATCGTTGCAGTAGGCAATCGCGTCCACCTTGCCCGCGTCCGTATCGGGGTAGAGCTGCTTCGGATCGGCGTAGAGCTGGCGCACGCGCTCGCCGACCGTGCCCCGGGTCAGGCCCATCTTGCGCAGTTCGCCATCGAGCCGCGCCGAGATCGCGCGCGCCTGATCGAGGCCGATCTTGTGGACCTCGTCTGGCGTGTAGCGCGTGGTTGTCGTGGTCTGTAGCGCGACCGCGTAAAACTCGCGGCCGTGCGGCAGCTTCCACACGCCTGCATCGTGCGTGGCGCGCGCGCGCAACCGTCTGGCCTCGGCAATCTGCGCGTCGAGCGCGGGAAGGATGCGCTCGCCGTAGATCGCCGCCGCGTCGCGCGCATAACCGTCGCCCAGACCCTTCGCGGCGGCGCGGGTGGCGATGGACGTCACCACCGTCGCCCGGTCGGAGGGCACGCGCGTCTTTTCCAGCTGGGTCAGCGCGGTATCGAGCAGGAAATCGGGCGGCACCACGCCGATCCCCGCATCGTGGCGCATCCGGTCGGTGTTCGCTTCGAGCTGACCACCGAAGGCGCGCAGGCGGCTCAGATAGGCGTCCGCATCCTCGCGCGTCTCGATGCGGTGCTTGGTATCGAGGAAATCGGGGACGCTCTGGTACGCACCGGTCAGCTGGCTGACGACATAGGGGGATGGGCCGTAGCTGTTCCCGCCGAAATCGAAGCGCTGCACCGCTGCGGCGGAGCGTCGCGTGTAGAGGACGGTATCGTAATCGAGTTGCGCCGTGGGGCTGAGCCGCGCGCGATCAATGCGCCCGAGGGCGGTCAGCTGTTCGGCGGTCAGTGCCCTGGCAGCCGCGATC
>JBBQJX010000303.1:0-3100 GCA_038326295.1 Sphingomonadales bacterium | reverse complement strand
ACGTGCTCGCTTCGGACTGGAAATATGTGCCCGTGCGCCGCACGACGCTGTTTCTTGAGGAGAGCCTGTTCCGGGGCACGAAGTGGGTGGTGTTCGAGCCCAACGACGAACCCTTATGGTCGCAGATCCGGCTGAACGTCGGCGCGTTCATGCACGATCTCTTCCGCCAGGGCGCATTCCAGGGCGCAACGCCCGCGCAGGCCTATTACGTGCGCTGCGACGGCACGACGACGACGCAGCAGGACATCGATCGCGGCATCGTCAACATCGAGGTCGGTTTCGCACCGCTCAAGCCCGCCGAGTTCGTCATCCTGAAAATCCAGCAGATCGTCCGCAGCGCCGACGCCTAACCAGGAGGGGTCCGATGGCCGAATTCACCGTCAATCCGCGACGTTTCGATCCCTACAAGAACTTCAAGTTCCGGGTGAAGTGGGACGGGCGGTATGTGGCGGGCATCTCCAAGGTGGGCGCGCTGAAGCGTTCGACCGAGGTGGTGGAACATCGGGAGGGCGGCGATCCCTCGACCGGGCGCAAATCGCCGGGGCGGACCAAGTACGAGGCGATCACGCTCGAACGCGGGGTTACGCACGATCTGGAATTCGAACGCTGGGCGAACAAGGTGTGGAGCTTCGGCGCGGGACTCGGCGCAGAAAGCTCGCTCGCCGACTTCCGCAAGGACATCATCATCGATCTGTTCAACGAAGCGGGGCAGAAGGTGATCTCCTACCAGCTGTATCGTTGCTGGGTTTCCGAATATCAGGCGATGCCCGATCTGGACGCGAACGCGAACGCGGTGGCGATCGAGCATCTGAAGCTGGAGAACGAGGGCTGGGCGCGCGACCTCGCGGTGACCGAACCCGCCGAACCGCTGCTCGCGTCGGCGGCATGATCCGCGCGCGCGGCTGATGGGCGCGCCGGTGCCGGGTGCGGAATGGCGGGTCCGGGCGTTGACAGGTGCCGACGAGTGGCGGGTGCATGAAGCGAATTCAGCGGGCGCGACCCCGGCGGCGGGCACGACCGCGCTGCTGTCCGCACTCGCGACGCGCGCGGGCGCGGCGGTCGGTCCCGATGTTATCCGCGCGCTCGGCATCGGGACGCGCGAGCGGCTGCTGATCGAGGCGTACCGCGCGACTTTCGGGCCACTGCTCGATCTCGTGGCGCGCTGTCCCGCGTGCGCAGAGCTGACCGAGATCGCGGTGGCGGTCGGCGATGTGCTGGCGCCCCCGTCGTCCGGGGAGGGGGAGGGCGCGTGCGTGGTGGACGCGATGACGGTGCTCGTCCGGATTGCGACGGGGGCGGATCACGAGCGTGTCGCGGGCATGGCCGCAGCGAACGCCGGGCGCGCGGCGCGCGAACTGATCGCGGCATGCATCTTGGAGGTGCGGGATGCCGCAGGAGCCGCGATCAAGCCCGCAGAGGTCCACGACCGCGTGGCGGGAGAGGTCGAGGCGACGCTGCGGCGGATCGATCCCGACGCGGACATCGGTGCCACGATCGAATGCCCCGCGTGCGAAGCGCGGTTCCGCGCGACGCTCGACGGCCACGCGCTGATCGCAGGCGCGATCACGCCCGAGGCGGCGCTGTTTGCCGAGGTCGATATGCTCGCGCGCGCTTACGGCTGGCGAGAGGCGGACATTCTTGCAATCCCGCTGCTGCGGCGACGGCGCTATCTGGAGCTTGCGGCGACGAGGATCGCGGCGTGAGCGGCCTCGCGCAGGCGCTGGTCGCGCGCGGCGCGGGGTTACCGCCGACTGGCGGAACGGTGCGGCTCCTCCCTCGCCCCGCGACGCGCTTCGAACCGCGCGGCGGATCGGCGGGCGGGGCACCGGGGGAACCGGATGCAGGCTTTGTGGACGAGCGGTCCGGTGCCGCTGCACCTCCGGGTCCTCGCGCGATTCCGCCGGTCGGCGCGGTCGATCCGGCGGCTCCCAAGGCGAGGCGCCGCGCCGAACTCCAGCCGCCCGAAATGCAGCACGAACCCGACTTGCGCGCCGCGCAGCGACCGCGTTACGACGGCGGCGCGGGTCCGCAACGCGCCGTGCCGGACCCCGATCCCGATCCGCCCGGCGGTCCGCTCGCGAACATATCCGCCTTGGCCGAGCCCGCCCGGGAGGCGACGGCGGGTGCCCCCGAACCTCCCCGCGCGCGCGGCCACGCGCCGATGCGCGATCCCGAGCCCCGCCCGCCTGCCGACGCTCTCGGCCCGGCCACGGCGGCAGCGGAGCCGGCCGGTGACGCGCGACCGGGGCAGCGTTCCGCACCGAGCCCGCCCGACCTTGCATTCGAACATACACCGGCCGCGCCGATCGCCGTATCGATCGGGCGCGTTGTAATCGAGTTCATCGAACCCCGGCCGTCCCCCGCCCCGCCGCCGCGTGCCCAGCCTGAGCGCACGCGCGGCTTCGACGCGTTCGCGCGCGCGCGGCGCGGCGTGCCACGCTAGGGCGCGCGTTATGGCGGGGCATAGCGCGATCGCGGCGGTGAGCCGAACGCTCCAGGCCCTGCTGCTCGATCGCCTGATCGTCGCGGCCGACGTGACGCTCGCGCCGCCCGATGTGACCGTCGATGGCGTCGGCGGCGCGCGTGCAAACCTCTACCTCGTCCAGGTGAACGAAAGCGCCGCGCTCAAGAACCAGGAGATCCCCGGCCGCGGTCATGCCGGCGCCTACGGCCGTCCCCCGCTGTCGCTCGGCCTGCGTTACCTGATGACGACGCACAGCGCGAACGAGAGTGCGGTGGAGGCGGATCTGAACGCGCAGACGCTGCTCGGCGATGCGATGCGCGTGCTGCATGATTTCGGTCCGCGCCTCGACAGCTTGCGCATGGTGCGCGCGGTGGCGGGCAAGGCAATCGGCGATCCGGTGCTCGATTCGGCCCTGACGCGCGAATTCGAGCGGGTGAAGATCACGCTCCATCCCGCCTCGCTCGACGATCTGACCAAGCTGTGGTCGGCATTCGGCGAGAGCAGCTTCCGCCGCGCGGCGATGTACGACGTGGATGTCGTGCAGATCGAGACGATCGAGCCGCGCGCAAACCCGCGCCCCGTCGAGACGCGGCGCATCCTCGCGAGCGTGCAGCGGCGGCCGGTGATCCGCGATGC
>JBBQJX010000302.1:0-3101 GCA_038326295.1 Sphingomonadales bacterium | reverse complement strand
GCCGGTCAGCGGCAACGTGCAGCGCTCGAGCAGCTTGGGGGTACCGTCCTTGGATGTGTGATCCATCACCACCACCACGCGCTTCACCCCGGCCACGAGGTCCATCGCGCCGCCCATTCCCTTCACCACCTTGCCCGGGATCGTCCAGTTGGCGAGGTCGCCGTTGGCGGCCACCTCCATCGCGCCCAGGATAGAGAGATCGATATGCCCGCCGCGGATCATCGCGAAACTGTCCGCGCTACTGAAATAGCTGGACGTAGGAAGTTCGGTGATCGTCTGCTTGCCCGCGTTGATCAGATCGGGATCCGCCTCGCCCTCGAACGGGAACGGCCCCATGCCGAGCATTCCGTTTTCGCTTTGGAGCGTGACGGTCATGCCTTCGGGGATGTAGTTCGCCACGAGCGTAGGGATGCCGATGCCGAGATTGACGTAGAAGCCGTCCTCAAGTTCGCGCGCGGCGCGTTCGGCGGTTTGTTCGCGGGTCCAGGGCATCAGCGCTTCCTCGTGGTCAGTCGTTCGATCCGCTTTTCGTAATGCTCGCCCCGGATCAGGCGGTTCACGTAGATGCCCGGCGTGTGGATACAGTCCGGATCGAGCGCACCGGGATCGACGAGTTCCTCGACCTCCATCACCGTGACTGTCGCGGCAGTCGCCATCATCGGATTGAAGTTGCGGGCGGTCTTGCGGTAAACCGTATTGCCTTCGGGATCGGCCCTGTATCCCTTGACGATCGCCAGATCGGCCTTGAGCCAGGTTTCCATCACGTAGGTCTCGCCGTCGAAAACCTGCGTTGGCTTGCCCTCGGCCACCACCGTGCCCACGCCCGTCTTGGTGAAGAACCCCGGAATGCCGGCCCCACCCGCGCGGATGCGCTCCGCGAGCGTGCCTTGCGGGTTCAGCTCCAGCGCGAGCTTGCCCGAAAGGTACAGTTCCTCGAACAATTTGTTTTCGCCGACATAGCTGCTGATCATGCGATCGATCTGGCCGTTGTTCAGCAGCTCCCACAGGCCAAAATTGTCCGCGCCGCAGTTGTTGGAAATGATGGTGAGGCCCTTCACGCCCGAGCGCGCGAGCGCATGGATAAGATTTTCGGGGTTACCCGACAGTCCGAACCCCCCGCTCATGATCGTCATGCCGTCGCGCAGCACGCCCGAAAGCGCGAGGTCGGCGTTCTCGAAGATCTTTCCCATGGCGCGCGGCATGGCACCGCACGGCGTTACGCTCAAGCCTTTCCCCAGCACACGGAGACCGGTACTGCCCTGCGCATGACCGTGTCATGTTCCGACGCCTACAACGACGGAAACGTCTTCGCCCGCATCCTGCGTGGCGAGATCCCGTCGGCGACCGTGTACGAGGACGCGCACGTCCTCGCCTTCCGGGACATCGCGCCGGTCGCGCCCACGCATGTGCTGGTGATCCCAAAGGCGGCGGCCGTGGGGCTGCCGGACTTCAGCACGAGCGCGAGCGACGCGGAGCTCGCCGGGTTCCTGCGCGGCGTGGGCGCGGCGGCGCGCGCGCTGGGGCTGGAGGCGGACGGCTACCGTGTGCTGATCAACGCGGGCGGGCATGGCGGACAGGAGGTGCCGCACCTCCACGCGCACATTTTCGGGGGGAAGCCGCTGGGGCCGATGCTGGCGGGGTGAGCGGCCGCATAGCCCACGCGCTACGATTACCCGGGCCCGATAAACCTCGGCATACACCTCGGCCCTGCCACCCCTTGACGGCCGCGCGCCGATGCGCGCTTGATCGCAACCGAAAACGATGCCCGCGCGAACGTGGGTGAGAGGGACAGTTCCGAATGCAACGCCGCGTAAAATCCCTGGACGCCATTCTGGCGACCGCTAGCAAGAAATCGCTCAAGCGCTCGCTCTCCTGGCCGCAGCTGACCATGCTCGGCATCGGCGGTATCATTGGAACGGGCATCTTCGTGCTGACGGCTGAGGCCGCGCAGAAGGCCGGGCCGGGTATGATCATCTCGTTCGTACTGGCCGCCACCGTCTGCGGGCTTGCGGCACTGTGCTACGCCGAGATTGCAGCGATGATCCCGGTCGCGGGATCGGCCTACACCTATTCCTACGCCACGTTCGGCGAGTTCTTCGCGTGGATCGTGGGATGGGCGCTGGTGCTCGAATATGCGGTGGCGGCCTCGGCGGTCGCGGTCGGCTTTTCAGGCTATCTGGTGGGGTTGCTCGATCACTCGCTCGGCATCGTTTTGCCGCACGCGCTTGTCGTGGGGCCATATGCGGGGGGCATCCTAAACCTCCCCGCCGTACTGATCGCGATTGCGGTAACGCTGCTGCTGATCCGGGGCACGCAGGAAAGCGCCAACGTCAACGCGTTCCTCGTGGCGATCAAAATTCTCGCACTGACGATGTTCGTCATCCTGACGCTGCCGCTGATCGATTCGACACGCTTCCATCCCTTCAATCCGCTGGGCTTCATGGGAAGCGAGGGTTCGAGGCTGGGCGAAAACGGTATTATCGGCGCTGCCTCGTCGATCTTCTTCGCCTTCGTGGGTTTCGACGCCGTCTCGACTGCTGCCGAGGAGACCAAGAACCCGCAGCGGAATGTGCCGATCGGGCTCGTGCTCAGTCTGGTCATCTGCACGATTTTTTACATGCTGGTCGCGGCGGGCGTGGTGGGATCGGTAGGTGCACAGCCGGTGTTCGATGCAATGCATCACTGGGTCGCCCCTGGCACACCTGCACTCACCGACGCCTGCACCGCGGCCAACAATGGCCCGATCGTCTGCAGTCACGAGGCGCTTGCCTATGTGCTGCACGTGGTGAATTATCCGTGGGCGAGTGTGGCCCTGGGTGTCGCGGCGACGGTCGCGCTGCCTTCGGTCGTGCTCATGATGATGTACGCGCAGACGCGCATCTTCTTCGTGATGAGCCGGGATGGCCTGCTGCCGCGCGGGCTTTCGAAGGTCCATTCGCGCTACAAGACGCCGCATGTCGTGACCATGATGACGGGCGCACTGGTTACGGTGGCGGCGGCCTTCTTCCCCGTGGGGAAACTCGCCGACATTTCCAACGGTGGCACGCTATGCGCATTTCTCTTCGTGGCGCTGGCGATCATGGCGCTGCGGCGCAGCGATC
>JBBQJX010000301.1:0-3105 GCA_038326295.1 Sphingomonadales bacterium | reverse complement strand
CGTTGGCGTCCGGATCGGGCAGACCCATCTTGGCGGCGACGGTAATCTCGCGCGCGAGCTTGGAGAACAGGCGCGCGCGCTTGGCATCCTGGCCCCCCTTGCGGTGCATGATGTTCTTGAATTTGGAATGTCCGGCCATGGGGCGTGGTTAGCGCGGAGGGGCGGGGGAGGGCAACCGGGGGCTAGGGGACGAGGTGGAGGGCGGCCTTGATCTGATCGGCCAGCAGCATGATCGCGGAGAGGGCGGCGATCGTGCCGAGCAGCGCGCTGATCATCAATTCCTTGGTGGGAAGGTGATTTACCCGTTCCTTCACGGTCGCCATGTCGGTGCGCAGTTCGCGCACGTCGGCCTTAAGATCGCTCACGTCGCGTTTGATGTATTCGACATGGGTTTCCAGACGCGCGACGCGGGCCTCCATATCCGATCCTCCGCCGCCGCCGGGCGGGCGACTGGTTGGAAACATAAGCGGTTCGCTGGCCATCGCAATGGTTCTACGCGGTATGCTACGGCGCGGCAACGCGGGCGTTAACGCGCCGCCCTTAAATCAACCCCCCCAGCGGGCTGCTGGGATCGGCGTAGCGGCGCTTGCCCATTCGGCCTGCGAGGTAGGCGTCGCGGCCCGCTTCGACCGCGCGGCGCATGGCGCGCGCCATGCGGATGGGGTCCTTGGCTTCGGCGATGGCGGTGTTCATGAGGACGCCGTCGCAGCCCAGCTCCATGGCGATCGCCGCGTCGGACGCGGTGCCGACGCCCGCATCGACGAGCACGGGCACGCGCGCGTTCTCGACGATCAGGCGGAGCATGACGGGGTTCTGGATGCCGAGCCCCGAGCCGATGGGCGCACCCAGGGGCATGACCGCGACCGCGCCCGCACTTTCGAGCCGCTTGGCCTGGATGGGATCGTCCGAGCAATAGACCATCACCTGGAAGCCCTCTTTGGTCAGCACCTCGCACGCGTCCATGGTGGCGGGCATATCGGGGTAGAGCGTCTTGGCTTCGGCGAGGACTTCGAGCTTGACGAGTTCGTAGCCGCCGGCCTCGCGCGCGAGCCGGAGCGTGCGCAGTGCCTCGTCGGCTGTGAAGCAGCCGGCCGTGTTGGGAAGGAAGGTGTAGCGGGCGGGATCGAGGTGATCGGTGAGCTTGTCGCCGGGGCCGCTCAGGTTGACGCGGCGGACCGCGACGGTGACGATCTGGGCACCGCTGGCCTGCACGGCGGCGGCGGTCTGGGCGAGATCGCGGTATTTGCCGGTGCCCACGATCAGGCGGGAGCCGAAGCGGCGGCCGGCGACCTCCCAGCCATCGTCCGCGGGTGCGCCGGGATCGCCGCCGCCGACGAAGTGGACGATCTCGATCCGGTCGCCGTCGGTGAGCGCCAGATCGGCGAAGGTGGAGCGCGGCACGATGGTGCGGTTGCGCTCGACCGCCACCCGGGTGGGATCGAGCGCGAGTTCGGCGAGCAGCGTGGCGATGGTGGTGGCGGGGGCGAGCGGGCGGGGTTCGCCGTTCAGTTCGATGCGCATGGGTTCGCCGGTCTCTCGTTGGGGCGGATGTTTACCGCGACGAACGCGTCATATAGGATCGCGGCATGCGGCCGCCCATGCGTGTTCTTGCGGAGCCGGACGCCGTTTTCAGGTGCAGCCCACGCGCCGCCAACCAGGGATCACAATGACCGACACGCAGCCGATGCAGGTGGATGTGACGCTCGTGCGCGAGCTGGCCGAGCTGCTTGACGAGACGCAGCTGACCGAGATCGAGGTGGAGGAAGCGGGCCGCCGCATCCGCGTCGCGCGCACGCCCGCGCCGATGACGGCGGCGGCGCCTTATTATGCGGGTGCGCCCGCACCCGCTGCCGCCCCTGCGGCTCCGGCGGCGGCGGCTGCTGCTCCGGTGGACGACATGACGGGCGCGGTGCGCTCGCCGATCGTGGGGACCGCCTACCTCACGCCCGAACCCAGCGCGCCGCCGTTCGTGCGCGAGGGGCAGATGGTGGCGGAGGGCGATACGCTGCTGATCATCGAGGCGATGAAGGTGATGAACCCCATCCTCGCACCGCGTGCGGGCAAGGTCGTGCGCGTGCTCATCGCGAGCGAGACGCCGGTGGAATATGATCAGCCGCTGTTGATCCTCGCGTGATCCAGAAAATCCTGATCGCCAATCGCGGCGAGATCGCGCTGCGCATCCACCGCGCGGCGCACGATCTGGGGCTGAAGACGGTGGCGGTGCACTCGACCGCCGATACGGACGCCATGCATGTGCGCCTCGCGGACGAAAGCGTGTGCATCGGGCCGCCCTCGGCCACGCTTTCCTATCTGAATATCCCGGCGCTGATTTCGGCGGCCGAGATCAGCGGCGCGGACGCGGTGCACCCAGGATACGGGTTTCTCGCGGAAAATGCGCGCTTTGCCGAGATCGTGCGCGAGCACAAGCTGGTGTGGATCGGCCCCGAACCCGCGCATATCCGCATGATGGGCGACAAGGTGGCCGCCAAGCGCGCGGCGGCCGAGCTTGGCCTGCCGCTGGTGCCGGGTAGCGACGGGGCGATCGCCAGCGCGGCTGAGGCGGCCGAGGTCGCGAGCCGCATCGGCTATCCGGTGCTGATCAAGGCCGCATCGGGCGGCGGCGGTCGCGGCATGAAGGTGGCGCGCGCCGAAAGCGAGCTGGGGCCGCAGCTCGCGCAGGCGAAGACCGAGGCGGCGGCGGCGTTCGGGGACGACACCGTGTATCTGGAAAAATATCTGGGCAATCCGCGCCACATCGAGTTCCAGATTTTCGGCGACGGGCAGGGCCGCGCGGTGCATCTGGGGGAGCGCGATTGCTCGCTGCAGCGCCGCCACCAGAAGGTGTTCGAGGAATCGCCCTCGCCCGCGATCGACGCGCAGACTCGCGACCGCATGGGGCGGCGCTGTGCCGACGCGATGGCGAAGATGGGCTATGCGGGGGCGGGGACGATCGAGTTTCTGTACGAAGACGGCGAATTCTACTTCATCGAGATGAACACGCGCATCCAGGTCGAGCATCCGGTGACCGAGATGATCACCGGGATCGATCTCGTCAACGAGCAGATCAAGGTGGCGGCAGGCTCTCCGCTCACGATCACGCAGGAC
>JBBQJX010000300.1:0-3108 GCA_038326295.1 Sphingomonadales bacterium | reverse complement strand
CTGGAGGCGGAGCATCATGATGACGTCCGCGCCCTCGAGCCCGGCTTCCATGGTGGGATAGGGATCGACGCCCAGACGACCGATATCGGCGGGCATGAGCGTGGGCGGGGCGACGACGCGGACGTGCGCGCCGAGTGCGGTGAGGCAGGCGAAGTTGGAGCGTGCGACGCGGCTGTTGAGAATATCGCCGCAGATGGTGACGGTCAGCCCCTCGATCCGGCCCTTGCGCCTGCGGATGGTGAGCGCATCGAGCAGCGCCTGGGTGGGGTGTTCGTGCGCGCCATCGCCCGCGTTCAGCACCGCGCAGCCAACCTTGTCCGCGATCAGCCGGACCGCGCCCGACGCGCCGTGGCGGATGACGACCACATCGGGGCGCATCGCCCCCAGTGTGAGCGCGGTATCGAGCAGCGTTTCGCCCTTGATGAGCGAGGAGGTGCCCGGCTGCATCGTGATGACGTTCGCGCCGAGGCGCTTGGCGGCCATCTCGAAGCTGAGCGCGGTGCGGGTGCTGGCTTCGAAGAAGGCGCTGACGACCGCCATGCCCTGGAGGCGCGGATCGCGGCGGGGGCGTTCCTGCGGGGCGGCGACCCAGTCTTCGGCTTCATCGAGGAGGAAGGTCAGCTCCCACGGCTGCAGGCCAGCAATGGCCAGCAGGTGCGCATGCGGGACGGGGTGGCGGCCTTCGGGGGTGCGCGGGACGGGGGCGGGCATCAAAGATGTTTGCTAGCGCGGATGGGGGTGCGACGCCAGCGTTGCGGGTGGCGGGGGCACGCGTTAGTTGCCAACCGGCTGGTCGGGAGGCGACGATGGATGCAGTGCCGCTCGACCGGCCGATCTGGATTATTCGCGGGGCGCGGGGCGTGGCCAGCGGAGGCTCGCGGTGGAGATAGGCTTTTATCACGTGACGCGCGGCGAGCCCGAGGCGGTGCTGCCGCGGTTGCTGGAGCGCGCGCTTGCGGCGGGGCTGCGCGTGGGGGTGCGCGTGCCCGATGCGGCTGTGCGCGCCGCGCTCGATACGCATCTGTGGACCTACAGCGCGCAGAGTTTCCTGCCGCATGGGGCGGACGGGTGCGAGGCCGCGGATCAGCAGCGGGTTCTGCTGTGCGCGACCAACCAGCCCCAGAACGGCGCGACGATGCTGATCGCGCTCGCCCCGCCGCTGCCGCGCGAGGGATTTGCGCGCGTGGCGCTGATCTTCGCCGAGGCGGACGCGGCGGCGGCGCGTGCCGAGTGGAAGGCTTTGAAGGCGGACGGGCTGACAGCGACCTACTGGAAGCAGGGTGCGGGCGGGTGGGAGAAGGCGGGTTAGGCGAGGAACTGTTTAAGAAACAGTGCGATCACCAAAGTGGTGTTGACGCCGAGCATCCACTTTACCAGAACGTTATCCGCCCTCAACGGCGCGAGCTTGATTTCGAGATCTTTATTGGTCACGAGGTCGCGAGCTGCGGGGTCTCCTGATTCATTGACGATTGCCGTGACTGCATCGGCTTGCGACGCCGAAAAGCCTGCGCTTTGCAGGCGCTTCGAAATTGTGAGCGTGTCGAGCGCCATCGTTGCCACGCTGGGAAGATAATCTCCTTCGCTCCCGCCTGCAACGCCCCTTCCCACGCGCGCGCGCGCCGCCTAAAGCCCGCTGCAACGCAACATTTCCCGGAGCCAGCATGACCACCGAACGCACGCTTTCGATCCTGAAGCCCGATGCCACGCGGCGTAACCTGACCGGCCAGATCAATGCGCTGTTCGAGGGCGCGGGGCTGCGCATCGTGGCGTGCAAGCGCAAGCTGCTGAGCAAGGCGGAGGCCGAGGGCTTCTACGCGGTTCACCGCGAGCGCGGGTTTTTCGGTGAGCTGGTGGCGTTCATGACGAGCGGGCCGGTGGTGGTGCAGGTGCTCGACGGCGAGAATGCGGTGCTGAAGAACCGCGAGATCATGGGCGCGACCAACCCCGCGAACGCCGACGAAGGCACGATCCGCAAGCGCTTCGCCGAGAGCATCGAGGCCAACAGCGTGCACGGCAGCGATTCGACCGAGAACGCCGCGACCGAGATCGCGTATTTCTTCGCGGCGACGGAGATCCATTCCTAAAGGCGACTTGACCGGTCCCGCTCCGCTCGGCCCCCTCCCTCACCCTGCGCTTCGCGCTGTCCCTCTCCGTTCCGGAGAGGGAGGTGCGGTTATCAATCCTCCTCGGGGGGGAGTTCGAGGCGGGGGACTTCGCCGCCATCGGCCTTGCGCGCGGCGCCGCGACCGCTGAGCGAGGGGTTCTCCATGAAATAGCGGTGCAGGTTGAACGCGGGGGTGCGATCGGTGAGGCGCGTGTAGCTGCCATCGGGCGCGAGTTCCCAGCTCTGTTCGGTGTCCTTGAGGTTGGCGACCATGACCTGCTCGAGCACTTGCGCGTGGACGGTTGGGTTTTCCATGGGGACCAGCACTTCGACGCGGCGATCGAGGTTGCGCGGCATCCAGTCCGCGCTCGAGATATAGACCTGCGCGTGACGGCTCGGCAGCGCGTGGCCGGTGCCGAAGGCGACGATGCGGCTGTGTTCGAGGAAGCGGCCGATGATCGAGCGGACGTGGATGTTTTCGGACAGGCCCTCGACGCCGGGGCGCAGACAGCAGACGCCGCGCACGATGAGTTCGATATCGACGCCCGCCTGGCTCGCCTCGTACAGCTTCTCGATGATGCTCGGATCGACGAGCGCGTTGACCTTGGCCCAGATCGCGGCGGGGCGGCCCGCTTTCGCGTGCGCGATCTCGCCATCGATGCCCGCGACCAGCGCGCGACGGATGCCGCCGGGGCTGACCGCGAGTTTCTTCAGCCCGCGCGGTTCGACATAGCCGGTGATGAAGTTCATCACCTGACCCGCATCGTGGGTGAGTGCGGGATCGGTGGTGAAGAAGCTGAGATCGGTATAGATGCGCGCGGTCTGCGGATGATAATTGCCCGTGCCGAAGTGGATGTAGGTGCGAAAACTGCCCGCCTCGCGGCGCACGACCATGCTGAGCTTGGCGTGCGTCTTCCAGCCGGTGAATCCATAGACCACCTGGACGCCCGCGCGTTCCAGCAGTTCGGCCCATTTGATGTTCTGTTCCTCGTCGAAGCGGGCCT
>JBBQJX010000299.1:0-3169 GCA_038326295.1 Sphingomonadales bacterium | reverse complement strand
ACGTTGAACGGGCTCGCGGGGTTGAACTGCGTCTTGGTGCTGTCGCGGTACGTTACGTCCGCGCGCAGCACTGCGTCCAGACCCGGGCGGACCGGCTTGGTATAGCTCAGGCTGCCGCTCGCCTGAAACTGGGGCACGTTGGGCAGCCGGTCCCCCTTGCGGCCCAGATTGGGATTGTTCGGGATGAACGGCTGATCCTGCTGCAGGATCGCGTCCTGGTAGGATCCCGCAAAGCTCACCTCCAGCCCGCGCGCGATCCGGCCCTCCACCTCTGCCTCGATCCCCTTGATCTGCACACTGCCCGCGTTGGTGGTGAACGGGAACGCGCCCGTCCGATCGACCGAGCGCACCTGCGTATCGCTCCAGTCGATCACATAGCCCGTCAGATTGGCGCGGATGCGATGTGCGAGCGTGGTTTTCACGCCAAGCTCATAATTCCACAGGCTGTCGGGCGTGTAGCCCTTGGGAATATCGCTGGTGAACGGCAGGTTGGCGGCGTTGACGCCCCCCACGCGGAACCCCTGCGCGGCGGTGAAGAACGCGAGGAAATCGCGGTTCGGCTTGTACGCCACGTTGAACTTGAACGTCGTCTTGCTGTCCGACGAGCTGTTCGACTGAACACCTACCGGCGATTCGCTGAAGCCGCCGAACGGGTGCGTCGTTTCCTGGTCGGCGCTCTGCTTGCTGTGGAAGTAGCGCACGCCGAACGTGCCCGAAAGCGCGCTGGTCAGATTGCCGGTGATCTCGCCGAATACCGCCTCCTGATCGATCTTCTGGTTGTCGGTTCGCCCGAAGAAGGTGTTGCCCGTTGCGGTCTGCAACGCGTCGTCGGCGTTCAGGCGGCTGAATGGCCCCGCGGGATCACCGAACTGATTGGTGCGAATCACCTGCACCTCGAAATTCGTCCGCTCCTGCTGGAAAAAGCCGCCGACCACGAAATTGACCGGCCCCGCGAACTTGCTCGCGTAGCGGATTTCGTTGGACCAAACGCTGCGGCCCTGCGGTTCGAGCGTGGCCGCCGGGATCGGCACGCCGAAAAAGAACAGGATCGGCGAGCTGTCGTAGACGAAGTTGATACGTCGGTCGAAATAGTTGCTCGTCGCGGTGAAGGTGCCGATGTGCGTCGTATACTCGGCCGTCAGCCCGTACACGTGCAGCAGCTCGTTCCACGGGCTGCGCGCGATATCGGTGTTGATCAGGTCGCCGCCCGGCACGCTCGGAAAGCCCACAGACGCGTCGCCGAAGGACAGTGATCCCGGCGGCGTATAGCGCGACGATCCGTTCGCCTTGGTGCTCTGGATCGTCGCCGATCCCGTGATCACCAGATCGTCCACGGGCACCCAGCGCAGGATCGCGCGGCCGCCGTTGGTGCGATCGGTATTCACATTGGTCAGCCCGCCCGAAGGGATGCGCGGCTGATCGATATAGCCGCTCTTGTCGTCGAGCCAGCCGGTAACCCGCAGCCCGAGCCGGTCGGTCACAAGGGGCACGTTCAGCGTTCCGTGCAGCAGGTAATTCGCGCCACCCTTCTCGGTGCCGCTTACTTCGCCCGTCACCGTGCCAGAAAACTCCCGCAGGCTGGGCTTGTTGGTGATGTAACGGATCGTGCCGGACATGCTGCTCGCGCCGTACAGCGTGCCCTGTGGTCCCTTGAGCACCTCGATGCGCTCGAGATCGAAAAGCCGGATGTCGGCATTGCGCCCGCCGCCGTCGTTGGCGTTGGACGCGGTGATCACTGCCTCGTCATAATAGACGCCCACCGTCGCCGCGCCCGTCGAGCTGACGCCGCGGATGATGTATTTCTTGTCGCCGGGGCCCAGATCGTCGAACTGCAAGCCGCTGACCGAGCCTGCGAAATCGATGAACTCGATCGCGCCCTTGGCGGCGAGCAGCTCGCCCGAGAGCGCCTGGATCGCGATCGGCGTGGATTGCACCGTCTGGTTGCCGCGCTTGCTCGCGGTGACGACGATATCGCCGGTCTCCCCCTGCGGGACCGCCCCCGCCGAAGCTGCCGCCGGAACTTGCGACTGGGCAGCAGCGATTCCCGGCAGCAAGGATGCCGTCGCGAGTATCAGGCCCGCCACGTTGGTAAAGGTCTTAGACGTCATCGATCCCTCCCTAATCATCGCGTTGAAACGAACACACTCTTCGCTGCCAGGTAATCGTAGATATTGTCTTGGCCGCCCTCGCGGCCGATGCCGGACTGCTTCATGCCGCCGAACGGCGCCATCGGACTGGTGATCCGGCAGGTGTTGACCCAAACCGTCCCCACGTCGAGCTTGGGCGGAAGCTCCACTGCGCGTACAAGATCGCGCGTCCAGATTGCCGCCGCGAGGCCGTAGGCGCTGTCGTTCGCGATGGCAATCGCCTCGGCCTCGGTCTCGAAGCGGATCACGCACAGCACCGGGCCAAACACTTCCTCGCGCGCGATCCGCATCGCGCTGCGCACCTCAGTGAAGATCGTCGGCTGCACGAACCAGCCCTGGCCCAGCCCCGGCCCGGCCGCGCGCGTCCCGCCCGTAACGCACCGCGCGCCTTCAGTGCGCGCGACCGCGATCAGATCGAGCACGCGCTCCAGCTGCGCCTGCGTCGCCATCGGGCCCATGTCGGTGCCGGGCAGCGCCGGATCGCCCAGCCGCATCGCCACGGCATGCTGGATCAGCTTGTCGACGAACGCGTCGTGGACCCGGCCCTCCGCCAGCACGCGCGAGATCGCCATGCAGGTCTGCCCCCCGCCGGCAAAGATGCCCCGCGCCACGTCCGCCGCAGCGCGGTCGAGGTCTGCGTCCGCAAACACGATCCCCGCCGATTTGCCGCCGAGCTCCAGGGAGACGGGCTTCAGCCCGCGCGCCCCCGCCGCATAGGCCGCGCGCCCGCCCGCCTCTCCGCCGGTGAACGTCACCTTGGCCACGCGCGGATGCGCTGCGAGCGCCGCGCCCGCCTCGGCATCGCCGGTGATCACGTTCACCACGCCCCCGGGTACCCCCGCACGCTCCGCCAGCTCGGCGAGCGCCAATGTGGAGGCGGACGCATGTTCGGACGGCTTGATGACCACCGTGTTGCCCGCCGCCAGCGCGGGCGCGAGCTTGAACGCGGCGAGCAGCAGCGGCGCGTTCCACGGCGTGATCGCGGCGATCACACCCAGCGGCTCGTACCGAACATGGTGCCA